>JBIOGX010000229.1:0-1643 GCA_044448445.1 Chitinophagales bacterium | reverse complement strand
TCTCTTACTGACATGGTAAAGCCATTTGGAGATGAAACTATTATTTATAATTGGCTCAGAAACAGGAATACAATTGAATTTTTAGGTATATGGGAACATATCTATAATTCGGGTTTTAAACCCCTCGAATTCGAGGGGTTTAAAACCCTGGCTGGTTTAAATAGTTTCTTTCTCTCACCGAAAAAATGGATAGATGCCACAAATGCCATCGGTTTTATTTCAAAATCAGGCAGATATGGCGGAGGTACTTTTGCTTACAATTACTCAAATGAAATCATTACTCGTAAACAATAATGTAAAGAAACTGAAATAATCATCATGCAATCTTCTAATCAATCGAATCAAAATCGACCGTATGCGCTTTCCATAGCGGGTTTCGACCCCTCTGCAGGGGCAGGCATACTTGCGGATATCAAGACCTTTGAGAACAATGGCGTTTATGGGCTTGGTGTTGTATCCGCATTAACATGGCAGAACGATGTGGAATTTGAGAAAATAGAGTGGATGGACTGTTACAAGATCATCCAGCAAGTAAGCATCCTTTTAAGGCGCTTTGATATACGGTATATAAAGATTGGCCTGGTGGAGAATATTAATGTGCTGCACCAGTTGGTCAGTTTTCTGCATACGCGCATAAAGAACCCGGTGATCGTTTTTGACCCGGTAATGAAAGCAAGCGCGGGATTTGTTTTTCACCAGTCGGTACATGAGAAGTTCGTGGAGGCCATGCACAGTATATATTGTATTACGCCCAACTTACCGGAAGCAATACAATTATTCGGCGGGGAAAACCTGCACGATAAATTAATCAGGCAGAGTACCTTAGTAAATATCCTGCTGAAAGGCGGTCATGCAAATGACCCGCTTGCTACAGATATATTGTTTACGAAACAAAAAACCTATTCCTATTCCAATGCCCGTCTGCCTAAAGGGGAAAAACATGGAAGCGGTTGTGTGTTATCTTCCGCACTTACCGCCCACTTGGCATTAGGCCATGAGATTCATACCGCAGCAGAAAATGCAAATAAGTATGCCTACCGGTTTTTGTCGAGCAATGACTCATTATTAGGCTATCACAACTCTTAACAGGAATGAACAAAATAAGCAGGCTGCAATATATAACCACCAACGCGACAATGGCTGAAAAGGCATGTGCGGGAGGTATTGATTGGATTCAGTTGCGGCTAAAGAATGTCTCTTATCATGAATATCGTACCATAGCGTTACAGGTTCAGGCTGTATGCAAAAAGTATAATGCAACCTTTATCATTAACGACAATGTGCAGCTTGCATTAGATATCAATGCTGATGGTGTTCATGTTGGTAAAGAAGATCCGTTATTGCCTGCTGATGTAACAGAATTGCTTGCCCGTAATGCCATTATCGGCTGTACCGCAAATACTATTGGGGATATTATTCATTTGCAAGGCAAACCTGTTGATTATATAGGATTAGGCCCTTTCAGATTTACCATTACAAAACAAAAATTAAGCCCTGTCCTTGGCATCGAAGGTTATCAAAGAATATTCTGTGAGGTAGAAGAAAAAGCAATGAACATTCCGCCTATAATTGGCATTGGCGGCATAACAGAAGAAGATATACCGGCATTGTTGTCAACCGGCCTTCACGGTATAGCAGTATCC
>JBIOGX010000228.1:0-1663 GCA_044448445.1 Chitinophagales bacterium | reverse complement strand
TTCCGGTATAGCCTGCTGGTATTGTGGGGAGTGGTTACTTTGGTGTTTTTCCTGTTCAATGTATTGCCCGGCGATCCTGCCAGGCTTACCATGGGTCAGCGCAGTGATCTTGCATCCATAGAGAACGCCCGCCGCGACCTCAATCTTGACAAACCACTGTTTACCCGCTATTTCTTATACCTCAACGACCTTTTGCCTGTAAGCATAAATGGCAGGGACAGCATATCAAAACAGCTCTATAATTATGTGCAGTTAATTCCTGTTTCCACAAACAAGGCGCTGGTATTAAAATGGCCGTTCCTGGGCCGTTCCTACCGCACCAAAAAAGAAGTCAATGCAATACTTGCAGAAGCGCTGCCCGGCACAGCCATCCTTGCGCTTGTGGCCATGACCTTTGCCACCGTGTTTGGCATATTACTCGGCATAGTGGCAGCTTTGAAAAAAGGGACATGGATGGATACCTCAGCTATAGCCGCAAGCGTAGCGGGTATATCCATGCCGTCATTTTTTGCAGGGCTGCTCATCGCTTTTGTTTTTGGCTACCTGCTACACAGTTATACCGGGCTGAATATGGCCGGCAGCCTTTGGGAATATGACCCCTTCACAGGCAGGCACCTCGCATTGCGCAACCTCGTATTACCCGCCTTCGCGCTTGGTATCAGGCCGCTCGCGATCATTACCCAACTCACCCGCAGCGCCCTGCTCGATACCCTCTCCCGCGATTATATACGCACCGCATATTCCAAGGGACTTTCAAAATTCAAAACAATATTCCGGCACGCCCTGCCCAATGCATTGAATCCAGTGATTACCGCGGTAACCGGATGGCTGGCTGAATTGCTGGCAGGTTCCTTCTTCATAGAATATATTTTCGGCTGGAAAGGTGTTGGCAAAATCACTGTAGATGCACTTGATAAGTTTGATTTCCCTTTAGTGATGGGGGCTGTGCTACTTACTTCCTTTATTTTCATATTAATCAACCTGCTTACCGACCTCTTATATGCCTGGATTGACCCACGCGTCAGATTATATTAAGCAAGCATATTCTCATCACCATTTCATTATTTTACATAAATTGTAACGGCAATTCCGAATAAACCTATTATCCACTCTTTCCCAAATTCCTCTGCCACTTTTTTCAAATCGCTTAGTGCTTGTTTTTGCAGGTAATTTCTTGCAAGAAAGTGAACAGGGATATGATAAATAGCAGGATGAGCGTTTCGTTTCCGAAATGGAAAATAGATATAACTATTATAAAAACGGCGGTAAAATGGTAACAGCGTCAGAGATAGATAAACAAATAAAGAACCTCATAGAAAAAGGCAAAAAAATAAAGCCTCGAAAAAGACCAGTTCCCAAAAATAAAATAGGAATAGTCTGAAAAGTAAGATGAACAAAAGGGATAGTACTACTCCCTGGTTGGCAAAGGAGTTTTTATTTTGCTGACTACCCTTTTCATATCAGCAAGCTTTTTAGGATTACCAATTCCTTTGTCCTTTGAATGTACAATAGTGATCTTCACATCCGGGAACAATTCCTTTATTTCAGCTATTGTGTTTCTTTCATTAACCATATAGTGAAGTGTCTATTTTTATGCAACGAGCACAGCCTCTAATTCTTTCAATTCTTTAAGCTGCTTATTGATCTTTGTACTCTTCTTTTC
>JBIOGX010000227.1:0-1748 GCA_044448445.1 Chitinophagales bacterium | reverse complement strand
TCACATTCCCAAATATATGACTCAAGCGGTTCACCCGAAAACATAGTAACCAACCTGGCGGGCTATATGCAATTTGACAAAAAAATTTGGGATGTACTGAATTTATCAGGAGGGGTAAGATATGAATACTACCAGGCAAATAGCCAGCAGAGCGTTTCTACGCCTATATACAGGGCAGGGGCTAATCTACAGGTGCTGAAAGCCACATGGATACGCACCTCCATTGGCGATGGATTTCGTTATCCCACTATTACCGAAAGATACATCACTGATAAAGCAGGCCTGTTTGGTATTTTCTCAAATCCCCAACTGCAACCGGAAACAAGTAAAAATTTTGAAGTGGGGCTGAAACAAGGTTTCAAGATAGGCGACTGCATGGGATACTTAGATGTTGCCGGGTTCCAGCAAAACTATCATAACACTATCGAATACCTCTTCGGTGTATGGGACCCAACCGTAACACTGGTGGGTTTTAAATTTGTAAATACAGGTGATTCAAGGGTGAGCGGCGCAGACATATCCATGGCGTGCTCTACACCGGAAAGTAATAAGAAATTCGGTATAACAGCCCTGCTTGGCTATACCTACATTGACCCTGTTTGCTTAACGCCCAACTATGTTTATGCAGTGACCAAAAATATACAGCCTGGTGCGCCAGGTGACTCTATTACTTATAAAAACAGTAGCATGAACGCTACAGGAAATGTGCTAAAATACCGGTTTAAGAATATGGTGAAACTGGACATTGAAACGCGGATACATAAATTTGGCCTGGGAGCAAGTTATAGATATTACAGCAAAATGCAGAACATTGATACTGCATTCGCTGTTATCGAAAACCTGACACAAAACATCAATAGTGCTTTCCCTCAATTCCAGACCATCAATATTGTCAACTATTGGCAAACCCACAAAAATTTTAGCGTCTTTGACGTCAGAGCCAGCTACAAGCTTACGGACAAACACAAAATATCCGTCGTGTGCAATAACTTATTTAATGTCGCTTATTTTCTGCGCCCGTTGAAAATAGAACCTCCCCGTACAGTAGCGGTGCAATACGTGTACTCCTTTTAATAAGCATATTCCTTGGCTATAAACTGCCCGTTTGTTACCGTAGTTCCGTCTGCGCATGTTAAGGTGAAACTACCTTTTATTTTTCCTCCGTCAATACTGGTTATTTTGATCTCGCCTGATACCGCAACAGTGCCTGCGCTGCCGGTAGCTGATGTATAGACCATGGCGTTCCGTGTTTTAGTAGTTGTATCAACGATGAAATTGCCGGTAACATTAGGCACAGTCAGGATGATGCGCGGAATAAAAGAGGTCCCCGGTGTATAAACGTCAGATTTACCGCTGATAATGACTAACTGCGGATTATGTGTAGATGTGTCAACGTGCGCAAATACATTAGTATTACCGGATCCGCTAAATACCATAGTATCTATTGTTGCGCCCATACTTGGGTTATAATCATATTTCTGGCATGATGTAAATGCAGAAACGCCAACTATTGCAATAGCGATGAATGTCAATATGCTCTTCATTGTTATTTTGTATGATTGTTGCGAAAGTAATATAAAAATGATTTATTTTGTCAACGTTCCTGGGAAAATAAACTATCATGAACTGGAGAATGTTGCTTGGGTTAGTATTATTGCTGGTCGGTATGGCGGAATTGTACACAATTATTGCTAATCGGGCGGCAATTAAGCCGGAGGCTACACCCATATACGCCGGATTAGGTTGTG
>JBIOGX010000226.1:0-1798 GCA_044448445.1 Chitinophagales bacterium | reverse complement strand
TTTCTACTATTTCAAAAATCATTTTTTCTGTTGTGTTTTTGTTTTCCTTTACTTTGAAAGCAAATATGATATACGGCCAGATCATTACTTATACAAATGATACCAGTGGCGCTTTGAATATGGTGGCTACACATGCGACTGCTGGCGCACTAACGAGAGTAAACGGCGCAGCAAGATTGTCATCACCCTGTACAAATGGGTATTCCACCAGATCTTTTACACCTGCCATTACATATATAGATACGCTTCCGGCAGTACAGGTAATTGTTTCTCCTAATACAAGTTATAGTTTACATGTGGATAGTTTCAATGTTGATATCAGACATTCAGCCACAGGCCCGGCAAACTTGCGCTATGCCTACAGCATTAATGGCGGCACTACCTGGATTGACCAGGGGACAAACCAAAACCCCTATTTATCTGCCACCTGCGACAGTATGAGTACCGGTACCTGGATTACCTCCTTCAGTGTAAACTCTCCGGCTCAACTGATGTTCAGGGTTTATGGATTTAACGCAAGCGGGACATTGGGTAATTTACAAATATTGAACCTGAAAATTAATGGTACCGTCACCAGCACAACTTCTGTTTCAGAAGTTATGCCTGATGGCAATAGCTTACAGGTTTATCCCAATCCTGTAACGGAAAATGCAACAGTTTCTTACCATCTTTCAAAAGAAGAAAAGGTAAGTATGAGTATTTATAACCTTGCAGGCCAGGAAATAACCCCGGTTATAAACTGCCTGGTGCAGAAGCAGGGGGATTATGATTATACTGTTGCGGTTAAAATCCCCGGAATATATTTTGTAAAATTAACCATTGGCGGAACATCGGTTACCCGGAAAATTATAAAACTATAATTTTAAGAAAGCGAGCATGCCAAATCCTACAGGGCTATCATAGTAATCATTTGGTACACATCCTTTGCTCACACGGATGTATGAAAAAAGCTAAAAAAAATTCCTATGAAACATATATTAGTTGTTTTATTTTTTTGCTGTTCTTTTCTTAATAATCCAGGCTATGCCCAATGCGATTCCACCTTGTGGAACCATGTGTATAATAGTTACAGGCTGATTGTTTATAATCAGTGTATGACCGTGTCAGGTACCATTTACTCCCTGATAAATGAAGCAGATGGAGACAAACATATTCGTCTTACCCTAGACTCGCCTTATACCTATATGTTAAATGCAGTTAACTATTCCGGGCAATATGGCAAACTGGTTTGCGAGCCTCTGTGTGCTACAACATGCACCCAACCTGATGCAATAGCATCTTGCACCGGATTTACAAATACGGTATTTATTCCCAGTGTTGGCGAGCATGTATATGTAACCGGCAGTTTTGTAAAAGATAATGACCATGGGTGGAATGAGATACATCCTGTTACCAGTATTTCTTTTACTACTACAGGTGTTGGAAGCGCCCCCACGGGTAAAAGCCCGGAAATAAAGGTATTCCCTAACCCCGCAACATCGAAAGTTACTTTCAGGCTAAGTGAAAAACTTACATCCCCGGTATATATTACCATACTGGATGAGGTTGGCCGTCTTGGAGGGCAATATCAAATGCTCGAAACCACGAACCTTGAAGTCAATACCAAATACTTGCCCTCCGGTAAATATTATTATCATATAGAGCAAAATAATAAAGAGATACAGGGTGGTAGTTTCGTTGTTAAAGAACGCTGACAAAATAAGGGGTCAAACACATTTTATGGGGAGTGATGTCAATAATTTATAATTTGGCAGGCACTTATGAGTATAGAGAAGGAAGCATTACGTTATATTTTTCC
>JBIOGX010000225.1:0-1837 GCA_044448445.1 Chitinophagales bacterium | reverse complement strand
CCCATATCGGGATACCTCTTTTGCGCAGGTTGGCAGAACCATCAGAGTTGATTAGCCTGCCACCCTCCACGCTGCTGTTAGGGCCAAAACCCGTATTATTTATGTCCCTCAACCGCTGATTATGACCGGGTACTGACATCTTTTCTTTGTTTTTTTAATTCGATCAACATGGAACAAATGATAACAACTACCATCATTCCCCCTCCCAAAATTAAAGTAATCTTTCCTGAAAAGTATTGACCACAGGCATAATGTATGGCAATAAACAATGTGGAAAAAACAATTAGCTTAATAAGCCAGTTTACATAAGGGATTAGTTTTAATGGGCTTGTCTTCAATAACCTTGCAGCATGGTATAAATAATATATGGCCTGCAAATAAGTAGTAATTACAAAACTCAGCGCTACACCCGGCAATCCAATCCATTTATATAACGGGTACATCAATATACAGGCTAATGTAAGTTCGCCTATAGCTCCTGTATTAATAATTGCTCCCTTATGCATTTTTTGAAGTACGGTGGTGAAACTATAGACACGTACCGGCAACACCAAAACACACGCCAAAAAAACAGGGATGGCAGGAATATATTTCTCTGTAAAAATCGTAACTATAAACTCATACCTAAAAAATAACAGGAAGAAAAAAACCGGGAAAACAATACTGGACAATACCCTGCCTGAATGATTCATCAACCGTATCATATCATTATCTCCATTCTCCTTATCGCTTCGCGCCATTTGTATCAAAACCGCCGTGCCTGCTGCACTAAGCAATAAGGGCAGGAATGGAATATTTTGTGAGCCATTATAATATATTGCTGATAATCCGGCGGTCAGCACTATGGAAATAATGAATTTATCAATATAGGCAGATAATATCTGGACTATATCGTAAACCCCTAAATGCAGCCACAGTGACCGGATATTGGTTAGTTCATAGGCCTCATTGCTACTTGCTTTTGTTTGTTTCGCACCTCTTATTACAATAACACAATAAATGCCAAACCGCAACACTGTTATTAGCAACAAATAAGTAAAGAGAGCTTGCAGCGAAAAGCCATGAGCCAATACATACCAATGAATCACACAGTAAGCTGTTGCATAAAGGATATTAATGATAACCAGGCTTTGGAACTTCCTGAATACGATTAACACTGACTCCAGGATAAAGGATAGTGAATAGCTGAGCAGGAAAAAGAATGGGATAGCAGGCACAATATTAAGCGAATAACATTGCATGGCAGCAAACACCACGCCCAGCATTATTACCCATAGCGCATATAAGGCATAATGTTTTACATTAACCTTCCCGGCAAGGTTCAAAATAAACCCGGGCGAGTACGTTACAATCAATACATGGATACCAAAGCAGGCAAGCGGGAAGATCACGTTCAGTTGTATCCAGAAGTGCTGGTAGTCGCCATAGTCAGCTATTGCTAATCGTTTGGAATACCAGATCATTACCAACAGGTTTGCCAGTGACGGGAAGAACCTGATAATAAAAATGAAAAAGGAATTACTGAAAAAAGAATTACTTCTTGCTTTGGGCAAAGGCATCACATTCTTCCTTGTTTAAGTATTTAATGATCCTTGCAGGATTACCCGCGAGCACGCAGTATCCCTGGGGAAAACTTTTAGTAACTATGGCGCCTGCGCCCACTATGGTAAAGTCAGCGAGTTTCACACCCGGCAATATCACTGACCCCATCCCCATCCAGCAAAACCGGCCTATTTCTATCGGCGAAGCAGCCAGATGGGCGTCATTATTCACCAGGTCATGATTTGAAGATATGATACCCACATTGGGGCCTATGTTGGTGTAGTCGCCTACCGAT
>JBIOGX010000224.1:0-1850 GCA_044448445.1 Chitinophagales bacterium | reverse complement strand
GAAACCGGCGGAAAAAGACGTAAACATCAACCCCAAAGTGGGTTGAATGTGTGCTTGGAAATATGGTAATCGCTTAACTAAATGACATTGACCTTCAGGTCGGGGACAATAGATAACAAAGTTGGCTTTAGCCGAAATTAAAAATGAGTGCAATTTTAATGTCTAACTGGTATAACATCTTCACTTAGGTGTTGTAGCCTGCCCGTCCGCTCAGCAGGGCTTTAACATATTCAATCATTTTTGCCCCGGTTTATTGGCCTGTTACCCGCGATTATACCGTTTGGACATCTAAAATAAGCATTAACTTTTGGTATTTGCGCCTTAAAAAATAGCATGATAAATATGCCGCGCCTTTGCGAGAAAAATTATCATACCATGTTTAGTTGTCTAAATGGTATTATTCAACCTGTCGGTAGGCAAGATGGAAAAGAATCCCGTATCTGCGGGAGTAGGATTTATTTCGTCATCTTCACTAAGCAGATCGTCTTGCTATTTTTTCTTCTTACTAAATAACGGTCTTATGTTCCTGTCATTATAGGAATCATTTCCTGCGGGAGTAAACCGGTTAGCAGATTTCCACTGCAGAAACCGCTGCATATCGCCTTCATGAAATGTGTTCCATGCTTCATATTGTATGGCGCTTTCTGCTTTGCCAAACAGCCATTCATTATACATATCAAAGTGTCCGCTCCTGATAACATTATCAAGGTAAGTAAAATAGGAGAACGGATATTTTTTGCCATAAACAGAAAACCATTCCATGAGGAAACGCGCGCGCACCATGGTAAGATTTTCTGTTGTAATGCCATCGCTTACAACAGGGGTAAGCGAGCTATACACCTGTTGCACAGCAGCTTCAAAAGTGGTTACAGGCGCATGCTTCACTGGCTTACCGTATTGTGGCACTTCATCCTGCACGATGTTATCGAACATAGTTTTCCAGGCTTTAAACAATTTGCTTTTCATTGCATCATCTCCTGTTGTATCATGTTCCATTGCCAGGAACATCTCACCATAAAGTAATCCCCATACCTGCCTGCCTGCCGGCAGGATACTTTTATCAGAGCTTAGATAAATGCTTGCCGCATCATAATAATTTTCTGCAAAACCGGGTTCTTTACTGATGCCGTCGAGCCATACATTTAGCGCTGCCTCCTGTTTTTTTTCAAGATCATATACTTTACCCGTTTCATGATACAATAAACCGGATTCCGGAAACCTCGCCAACCCTTTTTTCAAAGTAGCCATTGCATGTTTTGTATGCTGCTGTGCCGCCTGGCTCACTGCAAGCAGTTGGTAGCATTGCGCATCAGCTTCGGGTTTTGTGAGCAGCGGTGTTAGTACTTGTTCTGCTTCATTATAATTACCTGATCGGTACAATGCATCGCCGAGGTCCCGGTATAGTATCATGATACCGGGCGCCAGTATTATAGCCTGTTTGTAGGTTATTACAGCATCTTTAAAATTTCCTGCGGCCACATACTCCTGCGCATTACGGTACATTTGCCCTACCTCCGGCGCCGGCCAGTTGACCTGTGCAAAAGCGTGTATGGCGGAAAAAAAAATCACCGCCTGCAGGAATAGTTTTTGTATGATGAACTTCATTAGATTATGTAATGGCGAAAATACAATTAAATTAGCTGCTGCCAATTGACGGATTATTTAATAATTTGTTTAAACAGGCTACACACATTTCTGTAACTTTGAGCGCTAATAGTTTTTATGAGTAGTATCAAAAACATAGGCATACTCACATCCGGCGGCGACGGACCGGGTATGAACGCAGCCATAAGAGCGGTTGTTCGTACCGGCATTAATTCCGGGCTGGATATCTATGGCATTCGCCGTGG
>JBIOGX010000223.1:0-1862 GCA_044448445.1 Chitinophagales bacterium | reverse complement strand
CGCTGGTGGAATGAGCCATCCGGATTCCCTGTATTCATACCTTATGTTTACCCCCTTTTTATTCTTTTACTACCCTTCGAAACACCGGTTTGGGCATTGCTGATTATAGGATTTATATTAGGCACAACGGTTGATATATTTATGAACACCGCAGGCATGCACGCCTGCGCTACTATACTGATCGCTTATTTGCGTACAAATGTACTAAGCGCGCTGCTGCCGCGTAATTTGTCAGAATATACCAACCAGCACCCTTCAATAAAAAGCATGGGATGGATGCCCTTTCTTGTTTACAGCGCGTTCCTGATCATTTTACACCACTTCGTTTTTTTTACGGTAGAATTATGGAACTTCTCAAATTTTGGGTTCCTGTTATTGAAAGTTGTAGCAGCCTCCATTACCTCTATGCTGTTTGTTATCGTGTATCTTCTTTTATTTACCCGGCAAAACACTTCAAGGATATAGATGCCTTAATCCAATGGTAATATCACAAAAAACTCAAGTGAATAAGCAGCTATAGAAATATCGGGTCTTACCCCCCATATTCGGATATTTCCAACTGTATCTAACGAACATACTATTCGCTCAAGCCATCCTACCCCCAAGTCATCCTTAAATCGCGTAGTAAATAAGAATTTTATCTCGGCGGTAAAATAAGCCCTTGAACTCACTGTCCAATACCCAGGCGGTAAAGTGCAAAGCACCATTGCGTGAATATTAGCTATTGAGGCAAAATTCTGTGCATTATTACAGCCTAAAAATCCACGCAATTGCAGTGTATTATTCAGGAAATTTTTTCTATAATAAATATCCCCCGTCACACCTCCGTCAGCAGCCAGCGTACTAACTGCAATATGCCCTTCCGTATTTTCCCTTCCATATTTCTTTAACCCCTTAAGCAAAAAATGTGTAGCATCATCTGCTGTTCCAATGGTTTGTGATATTAGACTGCAAGTCACATCATTGATCACATTCGGCGTGCTGCCATCATTATAAGTAAGTGGCGTACTACCCGGCGTTAATTCCACATAAACATCATTAACACTTTCATCAACACCACTTATACCTCCGGCAAGCACTCTTAACATATCACCGTTATATAACACCCAGCCATCAGTTATAGTATAATTATAAGTAGAGCCTGTTACTAAAGTTTTTGTTATGCCCATACCACTTACAATAATTGGCCCTGCTCCACCTACGGCAGCCAGTCCACTTATGGCCTCTTTATAAGCTGTTTGCAAATAATCCAGCAAATCCTGTGTCAATGGAATTCCACCCGGTTTGGAAAAATCAATACTTTTCATTTTGTCTGTTTTTTTAGCTAAAAATTTAATAAGCAACTACATTATATTTCTTTCCCGGTAGCCTGTATAAGTCAACCAGCGCCCTTAGCCTTGCCATATCAAACGTAACAGCGACCGGTACATTCACTATAAAAGTATAAGCGCCTATGCCGGCATATATCTCTTCATCGAGGTATAGCGGCACAGGGTCGGGAGCGGGGATTACAGAGGTTCCTATCTCACTTGCCAGGTCAATAAAGACAGGCTTTAGCTCCGGCACGAGGTATATATATACCGGATCAACATACACGCCGTCAGAGAGATATATCCCCCTGTTTATCGAATCAAACGTATCATTCAGCGCTGCCTCCAGATAACACACCTCGCTATTATGAGCAAGCATGTAAAGGTTATTATCACGGTATATCTTAAACAAATTATACAGCCATTTCACCGGCGCTAAGAGGCATTTCAGCCATGCAAATATTTTTGATTGCCGCAGCCTCACCGGCAGCAATTGTTTCACTAACACATTGTAATCAACATCAAATACACTCACCTTGAAAAAATTAAAAT
>JBIOGX010000222.1:0-1890 GCA_044448445.1 Chitinophagales bacterium | reverse complement strand
GTACCGGAGTATTTGATCATTATAGAACCTACCAAAACCGGATTTTCGGCATACAGCCCTGATTTGCCGGGCTGTATCACTGTTGGTAATACTGTGGAGCAAACCCGCGAAAATATGCAGGAGGCAATAGACCTATATATTGAAGAATTGATTGAAAGCGGTGAAAATATACCTCGCCCGGGAAAATTAAAAGACCAGATAAATACAATCGGAGATTTGCAAAGCGGTACTTTTATAGCCTTTATTCCAAATCAAATCGGATTTCATGCAAAGTCTGCCTGAACAGACAAAATTCAAAGGGGCATCAATAAATCTAAGCAGTTCTTTTTACCTGTATATCTCCCGTCTGTTACCAACATGATGAATATCCACAATGCGGATAGTATCATCAACTGCGTATAGTATCCTATAATCTCCGACACGTACCCGCCATAGTTCTTCTTTACTATTTACAGCTTTTTACATCCTTCAGGCCGGGGATTTTTTGCAAGGCTATATATTTTCCTTGCTATAGAAGTAGCTATAAAAACAGGTGATTTTTTAAGCTCTTTTCTTGCGGATGGCTTTATGACGATTTGGTACATTAATTTTACCTTCTTTTATCAATTCAGCTTTAACACTTTCCCATGGAATGCTTTTTTCATTCTTTCTTGCTTCTGCTATAATAATGTCCATGAGATCTTCCAATTTTTCATCATCATATTGTGCAATGCCATTTAAGTCTATTTGTGCGTAGCGCCTTTTGCGTGTTTCATCCGTTACAAAACTTATTCCTTTCATAAACTTACTTTTTACAAATTTAATCTTTTATATACACTTTCTGCATATTTCAGCAGATTTTTTACTCCTCCTCTTTCTTAGGCACAGTGCTAAACACAATATCCCAAAGCACGGAGCTTACGCCAAAGCCTTTATCGGGGTTTTTGTAATGGTGCAAATGATGGTTGCGCCACAGTGCCTTCAGGAATCCCGGAGGGGTGAATGCATGTATAGCATAATGCATAGACCCATAGGCTATATAGCCGAACAGGAATCCAGGGAAAAAGGACAAAGCTTTCCATCCCATTATTAAATGCATGATGAAGAATATAATGCAGGCTGTTATAAGGCTGGGAACGGGGGGCATAAATAGCCTTTCCTTATCACGGGGAAATTCGTGATGTACGCCGTGCATGATATACACAATTTTTTTTCCCCGCTCACTTTCAACAACCATGTGAAACAGGAATCGGTGCATCAGGTATTCAAAGAGAGTCCAGAACAGGATACCGGAAAAGAACAATATAGCCTCATAACCCGCTGACAAACCCCTATATACATTACCATAATAGAGCATTAAGATAATAACAGGGAAATACATGCAATAAACAACTACCGGATGAGTCTTGGTCATCGTTTCTATGTAGTCATTTCTGAATAATCTTGCCTGTCCTTTATTCTTAATTTTACTAAACTCCATAACTGAGGCAAAAATAAGAAATTAGTCATTTAGTTTAATCACATCAGTATCGTCTTCTCCCATAAGGAAGGCTGCAGCATTATTTTTCTTTTCTATCACTTTATCCATCCACAACAGTAATGAGGGTAATAAGGTAAGGTTAGTTACCATAGCCAGCAGCAGGGTGATAGAAGTAAGATAGCCCAAGGCCTTGGTACCATCGAACTGCGACAGAATAAATACACTGAAGCCGGCAATCAGGATAAGGGAAGTATATATGATGCTTAACCCTGTATCATGAATAGTACGATGCACAGTATCAGCTATACTATCATCGTGTCGCGACAGCTCCTGCTTAAAATTTACTAAAAACCGTATGGTAACATCAATAGTAATACCAAGTGCGACACTGAACACAAGGACTGTGGAAGGCTTGATATGGATACCTACCC
>JBIOGX010000221.1:0-1939 GCA_044448445.1 Chitinophagales bacterium | reverse complement strand
CGCTTCACCCATGGCGGCGTTCTATATGAAGCCTTATGCATGCATAGGAGATTCAGTATCAATAGCGCTCTCCTATATCGGGTTGGGTATAACTGATTACACATGGGATTTTGATGGCGGTACAGTTGTTGTCGCTAATTCAAATCATGGAGGGCCATACAAAGTAGTGTGGTATAATAAAGGTATTTATATTGTATCCCTTTCAGTCATATCCAACTCAGATTGCCCGTCACGGACAGTAAAAGACACGATTGATGTACATCCTTTACCCGACGCGCAAATTGCATCCGTACAACCTTTGCACGGTAAGAGTAATATATGTATGGGCGACAGCGTACTACTGAGCGCGCTTAATAATTCCTATGAGGATAATTATGTATGGGCGCCGGCACACTTCTTTGATCAGAATAATAAACCAAATATTACTGGCCGTATAGAAATACCGGGCTATGTAACATTAACCGTTTCAGATCCATTCGGTTGCACTGCTTCAGACAGCGTGTTGATCAATCCGCAAACCTGCTGTAATATTGTTTTTCCAAATGCCTTTACGCCAAACGGGGATCTTTATAATAATGTATTCAGACCTATTACTCTTGGTAATCACAAATTACATGTATTCCGCATTGTGAATCGCTGGGGACAGACGGTATATGAAAGCGTTGATGAAAGGGCTGCATGGGATGGCACCTTAAATGGTGTGCCACAGGACATTGGCGTTTACTATTATTATTTGAGGTATGACTGTGATGGCAAGACAATGGAGGAGAAAGGAGATGTGAACCTGATCAGGTAAAAAGTACAAAAGACATAAAAAAATAAGCTCCAAATTTTGGAGCTTATTTTTTTTGAAAATTATGTTGGCAAAAAATGTTTACTTACTGACAGGAGTAGGTTTAAATATACTCTCATCAACAGGCTTATTGAGTTCTATTGTTTTGTATGTTATTTCACCGCCTTGGGCTGTAAGTGACATAGGCATAACAACACCTTCAGGCAATTTTTGATAATTATTATAAACTATAGCTACTTCCTGTTCCTGGTCATTGGCTTTTACTTTCATTTCTGTACGTAAAAGGTAATATGAACCTGCATCAAAAAAGCACATAGACTCATTACCCTCTTTATCGGTACATTTTATTTTATAACAAAGGGTATTGTTTACTGAATCTTTTCCTGCTAATTCAGTCTTGGTGCCATTGGATTTATAATCAACGAGCTGATGGCCTTTAATATCAAATTGTTTTTGCATTCCTTTCACCATTTCCGGCTTCATTGTATCTATTTTTGTTGACCCCATAAATGGCATATATGCCCAACCTTCAGTATTTGTTACGATCTGGTAACCATTCATCCCCATAACACTAATGTCCAGCCTGGCGCCTTTAGCCATGTCAATGGTTTGTGTCATGCTTATTTCCATGCCCTGTTGCGACATACTGCCAGTCATCTTAACTGTTTTTATTTTATTCCAGTTGTCAAGGCCTCCGACAGCATTGATATGTTTTTCCATGATCTCGTCTGCGGTCTGGGCTTTAACGGCAGTGATGCCGGTTGTGAGCATTATAGCTGCCAGCATGGATAGTTTTATTATTCTCATTTTATGTGGTTTTTAATATTTGAAATGCAAAAGTAAAGGAAATAGGATTGCCGCAATGCCTTTATATAAAAAAATTAACTTTTTAAAGGTACGGGAAAAGGGGATTAGACAATATATTCACCCAGTTCAAGCCACCGAAGTTCTTTTTCTTCAAGCAGTTGTGTAATATAAACCATACGGTTGCTTAGGTGTTGTATCTCATCATAATTAAGGCCCGGGTTCATCATTTTTTCGGTAATAGTTCCCTTTTCTGCTTCAAGCATGGCAATGTCCTTTTCCAGTTGGTCATATTCCCGCTTATCTTTAAAAGAGAATTTCTTTTTCTCAGGAACAGGCTTT
>JBIOGX010000220.1:0-1974 GCA_044448445.1 Chitinophagales bacterium | reverse complement strand
GGCAAATGACATTTAATGCGAATTGTCCGCTTCATTTATATCTTAGGAACGTTGACAAAATAAATGCTACCATATTGCGAAGTTATTTTTCTTTTTTACATCCCAACCAAAGGTCGGGAGCGAATATCAAGCATATTTAAAGATTTTACAACGCCGAAAAAATGAAAAAGAACAAGTAAGATGGTGGTAGTTATTTTGTCATCGTTCCTTATTCTCTTTGCTCATCTGATTCTTACCGGTATTTTTAATACTGAGTTAACATTCAGTTTGTATTATTAACCCCGGATGTAAAAATTACACTATGGCCGCTGTAATAAAGAGAATAAACGAATACAATTCAGGCATACCATTGCCTTTGAAAGAGTTCAAGTGGAACGCTATGAAGGAGAGCCCCTTTCGTTTCTACAGGGGCGCCTGTCATTTGTTTGCGGAAGATTTTGTAAAGTTGTATAAATACAAGCCCAAAGTAAAAAGTTGGATATGCGGCGATCTCCATTTTGAGAATTTCGGTTCCTATAAAGGAGAGAACAGGCTTGTATATTTCGACCTGGCTGATTTTGACGAGGCTATTCTTGCGGGACCGGAGCCTGAGGTGGCAAGGTTTCTCACCAGCATAATTATAGCGGCAAGCCAGATGAAGGTTGCCGCCATAGGTCTGCATAAAGCGCTGCATGATATTATGGATGCCTATACCACAACGCTGCAGGCGGGAAAGGCGCTGATGCTCGAAGAAGAAGTAGCACATGGTAAGTTTAAAAAATACTTTGAGCATCTCAATACATTCGACAGGCAATCATTTATTGATAAACGCACCTATAAACAAAACGGAGCTATGCTCCTTAAGCCGGATAATATCCATTTCATGCAACTCGATGATACCCGCAAAGCCGCAGTATATAAGGGGTTGAGCCTACTCCTCGACACCGGGCGTTTTCAGCATTTTGTGTTTGTGGATGCTGCCTTTCGCCTGGCTGGTACCGGTAGTCTCGGTTTGGAGCGGTATTGTGTGCTCTGCTATAGTAAAAAGAAAGGTAAGCATTATCTCATTGACATTAAAGAAGCAAGGAAATCGTGTTACAAAGGATTAGTAAAAACAAAACAACCCCTTTTTAAGAATGAGGCTGATCGTGTAAATACCACAGGATATATTATGCAGTTCAATTCACCGGCTTTCTTGTCAACCATGAAGATTGAAGGCAAATGGTACATGGTTAAAGAAATGCAGTTAATGTCCGACCGTATGTCGCTTGCTGATTTTGACAATGATTTTGGTTCATTAAGCGCGGTAGCCGGGGAGATGGCGGTATTGATGGCTTATGCGCACATACGCAGCAGCGGCCATTTGGGCGCGTCAACTGCCGACGACCTGAGAATATTTGCTGAAAAGAAACAATGGCAAAGAGATATTATTGAAGTTAGCGGGGCGTTGGCAAAAAAGAACAACAAATACTACCGTGAGTTTATAAAAGCAGAGTAGTTTGTATAATTTTACTTTCCTCAATTTATACCCCATGCAACTACGCAACATATTTGCCGCCGTATTCTTTATGTTCATTTCTTTTGCTGCCTCAGGTCAGTCAAAAGTAAGTGGGTTGACAAGCGATGCATGGCTGAAAATGATCACTGCAAATGCGATTAGTAAGAAAGGGCAACCTGTTCGCACGGGATACGCTTTATACTTTTCGCAAGTAGGTAATATTAATGTGCCGTACCTTGTTTATGTGCCTGCATCATACAATCCTGCGCGGGCTACCTCTGTAGTTGTGTTTCTGCATGGAGCCATTTTAGCCCGCGATAGTTTTCATCATAAGGATCCGGCGATTGCTGATGAACCTATATTTTCGACAGGGGATACTTTTAATACCATTGTGGTATTCCCGTTCAGTAAAAGTGATTTTGCATGGCCGGGGCAGCAGGCGGCTTGTGAGAATATCATTACCATACTGGGCCAGGTGGGGCAGCATTATAATATTG
>JBIOGX010000219.1:0-2014 GCA_044448445.1 Chitinophagales bacterium | reverse complement strand
GGCCAATGCATAATGCCCTGATATGCGAAAAAGCTGCGGTGTGAAAATACCAATCAGGCCGGCAAAAATCATTGCTACAGGCGCCTCAACTCTAAAATGAATTAATATCTTGTAAATGAAAACAATAGATAAAACATAACTCAAGCCTATCAGCAACCATAAAACAGTCAATGCTGTTTGTGCTGTAACATTATTTAAGTAAGCAAATAAAACAGATAGCAATGGCTGACCATCAGTATAGGTAATGTGTTCGCCATAAGGATAATTCATACCTTCAAACCAATACCCTTTTCCATACATACTGTGATATAAGTATGTAAAGATATTCTTAGCGCCATCGCCCCCCAGGGTAGTAATCATATTCCAGGGCTTGGTTACAATATAGGATAATGTGAATACAGTAAGGCATACTGCAAATACTATTACAATGGAGAACCATATTTTTTCTTTTGCTTTAGCCATTTTTATTATTCAAGAGCAGTTTAATAAAGTTAGCCATTTCAGGGATTAAAATGCGATAGTTCATACTGCGAAAATGTACATGCTCATTTAAAATCACCGGGATAGCTTTTACCCTGTATCTTTTACTTTTAAAACAATTCCGGATAAACTCAAGATCGAATAAATACCTGTCAATAGTAGTTTCCAGAAACAATGGTGCAACATTAAGCCTGAAGCCCTTCAACCCACATTGCGTATCAGTGACAGGCATAGAAAGAAATAAGCTGACCAGGTATCTTAAGCACTTAGAAATTGTCCGTCTGAAAAATCGTACATGCGAATAATATGTCTCATTTTTTACGCCTATAGCTACATCACACTCATCCTGGTTCAAGGCTTCATATATAGCTTGTATGCTTTCAGCATTATATGGGAAATCAATGTCGGTATAAATAATTACGTCACCTGTAGCCGCTGCTACGCCTTGTCTTATCGCGTATCCTTTGCCCCTGTTCACAGGGTATGAGATCAACTTTAGTTTGCGGATATTTTCCTGAAGAAAAGCCAGCGTTTCATTAGTCACCATTGTGCTCTTGCCATCAATTACAATTACTAACTCTATTTGTTCCTGAACCCTGCTACAAATGGAATGGTAGTTGGTACACACATTTTGTTCCCATCCCGTAGGAGGATTAAAACAAGGTAAAACTAGCGAAGTAGCCATTTACTGGGAATTAGTAATAAATGTAACGGTTATCAGGAAGGCAACAAAATTACCACTCCATTCCGGGATAAGCGCGTTGCACGAATTGCAACTCGGTCAGTATATGTCCCAGTTGTTCCGAATGACGGCCATCCTTACCCCCCTGCTGCATCCATGCCTCGGCGGGGATGTTAATTGTAGCCTCACGTAATACGGAACGAACGCGTTCCATCCAAAGTGGTTCTATCTTTACCAGGTCTGTACATATCCCCTGCTGCAGCATAGATCGGTCTGTATCATTCATCATGAACAACTCTCCTGTGTACATCCATAATTCATCCACAGCCTGTTGCATGCGTGTATGACTCTCTGCTGTACCATCACCGAGCCGCAACACCCATTCACTACTCCATCGAAGATGGTAGGTAATCTCTTTTAAAGATTTCTCAGCTATTGCAGCAAGCGTTTCATCCTTGCCTTTCTGTAGTTCGGTAAAGAAAAAATAATTGAACACATCATAAAAAAACGAACGGGCGATAGTATATGCCCAATCATTATTTGGCTGCTCCACCAGCAATACATTCCTGAAATCCCATCCATCGCGCAGATAAGCAAGGTCATCTTCATCAATGGCAGCCCCTGTGCTCACCTGGTTTTGTAAAGAAACAGAAGAAAAATATTTTTTCTTTTCATCTGCAGGCATTTGATTGAATTGTGCTGCAGCATACTGATATAAACTCCGCGCTCTGCCTAAATGGTCTAAAGCAGTATTAGTAAGCGCTATATCCTGCTCCAGGATAGGCCCATGCCCGCACCATTCGCCTAAGCGGTGCCCGATTATCAATGCATCATCAGCCAGGCGTAAAGTAT
>JBIOGX010000218.1:0-2056 GCA_044448445.1 Chitinophagales bacterium | reverse complement strand
CCTTTAACCATATTATGGATTACATTCCATCTTCCTTATGGTTTTTGGGAAAAACGTTTGCGATTATATTCATCATCATGCAGTTTCGCTGGACATTCCCGCGCCTGCGTGTTGACCAGTTGCTGAACTTAGAATGGAAATACCTGTTACCCATTAGTATGGTGAATGTGTTGTTAGTAACGGTTATGGCAATAATGGGGTGGCATTTTTAATGATTAGTGATAAAATTGAAAAGATGTTTTTAAAAGAGTATTTCGGGACCATATACAAGTCAATCAAATCGCTGCTCACAGGGATGAGGCTGACCGGGTATTACTTTACCCATCCAAAAGAAATACAAACAGAAGAGTATCCCGATAACCGCGCTACATTAAAAATGTTCGACCGGTTCAAGGGGGAGGTGGTAATGCCGCATAATGAAAATAATGAACATCGCTGTACCGGCTGCCAGGCTTGTGAGATAGCTTGCCCGAACGGAACCATTAAAATCATTACTAAGCAGGAATTGCAGCCGGACGGTAAAAAGAAAAAAGCTATAGACGCCTTTGTATATCACCTGGAGTTGTGTACCATGTGTAATTTGTGCGTGGTAGCCTGTCCTTCTGATGCTATAAAAATGGCGCAGACCTTTGAGCATAGTGTGTATGATAAAAGACAACTGAAAAAAGTGCTGAATAAACCCGGTTCTAAAATTATGGAGGGAGTTGAATAATGGATGCAAGAACAATCATATTCTATATTCTGGCCGCAACTATTATCGGTGGCGGGCTTATGGCGGTGACATCACGTAAGATATTTCGCTCAGCAGTATTTCTGTTATTTTCCCTTATAGGAATAGCGGGGTTATATTTTTTCCTTGACTACCAGTTTATTGCAGCGGTACAAATTATAGTTTATGTAGGTGGTATTGTGGTACTGATCATCTTCTCCATATTCCTCACGCATGGCTCCGGTGAAGATATGAAAAGACCTGCGCTGGGCAGGGCTGCATTTTCCGCCCTCGCTGCAATATTTGGCTGTATGCTGACTATGTTTTTAATCAGCCGGCACACTTTCGTTACTTCAGGTAAACCGGGTATTGAACCAAGCCCTGCTAATATAGGCGCACAGATGCTGAGCACAACAGAGTATGGTTATATGCTTCCTTTTGAGGTGGTGAGCATGTTATTGCTTGCGGCTATGATAGGATGTATTGTTATTGCCATTAAAGTAAAAGTTCCGCCTCATAAGATATTACCGGAAACAAAAGAAGATGGGGAGGAACCGGGCATTAAAGTACCGGCTGATTTGATTGCGGAAATTGGAAATATTGATACGGTTTAAAACAATAAGGTAAAAGAAAGTGAGTTATGATACCGAAGGTATCAAACGTTTATAGCAAGGAATGAAAAACAGGTAATGATGCAGAAGGTATCGAACAAAACAAAATGGGGCTTTTCTCATAATATCGTATAGTACGATACCTTCGGCATCGGTGTTGTGAAAGAAGATTTTTCTATAAACGTGTAATCCTTTCAGGATTATTAACGTTAAGTAAAAGATTGATACCGAAGGTATCAAACGTTTATAGCAAAGAATGAAAAACAGGTAATGATGCCGAAGGTATCAAACGTTATAACAAACAAAATAAAAAACAATGCCCGGTACCTTTTCTCAAATTTACATTCAAACTGTATTTGCCGTTAAAGGCAGAGATAGCCTGATTCAGCCTGAGTGGGAAGAAAAGTTATATAGATATATCACCGGCATAGTTCAAACAAAAGAACAAAAGATGCTTGCAATAAACGGTATGCCTGACCATATACATTTTTTTATTGGAATGAAACCGACCTGTTCCCTTTCTGATTTGGTAAGAGAAATAAAGAAATCATCGAATGATTACATAAAAGAAAATAAATTTACTAAGTTCAAGTTCAACTGGCAGGAAGGATATGGCGCATTTTCATACAGTCATTCGCAATTAGACAATGTAATTGCATACATAATGAACCAAAAAGTACATCATAAAAAGAAAACTTTTAAAGAGGAATACATAGGGTTTCTTCAAAAATTCAAT
>JBIOGX010000217.1:0-2115 GCA_044448445.1 Chitinophagales bacterium | reverse complement strand
CCCATAAATGAGGGGAATTAATGGATTCAGGCCATATTAAGAAAGTTTCTTTCGCAGGACTTTTGATTACATTAGGAATAATTTTTGGTGATATTGGCACTTCTCCCTTATACACATTCCAAACAATTTTAAAAGAAGGCGGCCCCGCAACTGAAGAACTTGTTTTTGGCGCTATTTCATGTGTTTTCTGGACACTTACGCTGCAAACAACATTTAAGTACATACTGATTACTTTACAGGCAGATAATAAGGGTGAAGGGGGGATTTTTTCTTTGTATTCCCTTGTGCGCAGATTTGGTAAAAAGCTTGTATTTCCTGCAATCATAGGGGCGGGAACGCTGCTTGCAGATGGCATTATCACCCCTCCCATCTCTGTTACTTCGGCCATTGAAGGTTTGAGTGGCGTAAAGGGGTTGGAACATCTGATTGTTCCCGGCAACCACCTGGTAATGGGGCTTGTTCTTGGCATTTTATTCCTGCTTTTTGTTTATCAAAGGTTTGGCGCCAGAATAGTAGGCGGTTCTTTTGGCCCGATAATGTTTTTGTGGTTTATGATGATGGGTATTTATGGTTTACTGCAGATCATTCATTACCCGCATGTATTTGTTGCGTTGAATCCCGTGTATGGGATAAAATTATTAACATTACATCCTAAAGGTTTTTGGTTACTTGGAGCGGTTTTTCTTTGCACTACCGGGGCAGAGGCTTTGTATTCAGACCTGGGGCATTGCGGGCGAAGGAACATACAGGTCAGTTGGATATTTGTAAAGGTGACGCTATTGCTCAACTACCTGGGGCAGGGCGCATGGGTATTACTCCAGCATAAGGAAAACCTGGGAGACATAAACCCATTTTTTGCAATTGTGCCCAAAGGATACCTGCTGCCATCCATTATATTGGCTACAGCAGCTACAATTATTGCAAGCCAGGCTTTAATAAGTGGTTCCTTTACGCTTATCAGCGAGGCTATAAGCCTTAATTTCTGGCCAAAGGTGCGTGTCAAATTTCCTACTACGGTTCGCGGGCAGATATACATACCCAGCATTAACTGGCTATTATGCGTAGGCTGTGTTTTGGTGGTATTGTATTTCCGCACTTCTGAAGCAATGACCGCTGCTTATGGTTTTTCCATCACTATTGCTATGCTGATGACTACTATACTTGTTTATTATTTTCTCAGGTATGTAAAACATTTTCCCCTTTGGCTCGTGGTTTTGATCCTTGTTATTTTTGTAACTGTTGAAACTTCATTTTTTATTGCGAATGCAGTGAAGATAGTGAAGCGGTTATTCTTCCTTGTTTTTGAGTTCGGGCTTATTTTTACAATGTACGTCTGGTATAGCGCCCGCAAGATTACAAACCGCTTCCTGAAATTTGTGAATTTGAATGAATACCTTCCCCTGCTCAATGACCTGAGCCATGATACCAGTGTTCCCAAGTTTGCTACACATGCCATATACCTTACCAAGGCCAATAATACTTTCCAAATTGAAGAACGAATTATTTACTCCATTTTCAGCCACAAACCCAAGCGGGCAGATTTTTACTGGTTTGTGCATGTGGAACGAACTGATGAACCTTATACCATGGAGTACACAATAGAAGAACTTAAGAAGGATAAGGTGATACGGATTGAGTTCAGGCTGGGTTTTCGCGTACAACCACGTATCAACCTGATGATGCGGAAGGTAATAAAAGAAATGGTAGCGAATAAAGAATTGGATATTACCAGCCCTTATCCTTCATTGAGCAAGCATAATCTTGCCGCTGATTTTGTATTTGTAATACTTGAAACCTTCCTGTCAACGGATAATGAATTCAAGGGTAGGGATGGATTTATTTTAAACAGTTATTTTTTCCTTAAGAATCTTTCCTTAGCAGATGATAAATCATTCGGGCTGGATACCAGCGAAACCTGTGTGGAAAAAATACCAATGGTGGTAACTCCTTTTACGAAAATGGAACTTAAGCGTATTAATTTCAAAATTTACGGTGAATAAGTTAAACGCAAAGACTAATTGCATGTTATATATACAAACAAAATAATCCACCGATATCGGTGGATTATTTTGTTTGTATATATAACATGCAATTAGTCTTTGCGTTTAACTTATT
>JBIOGX010000216.1:0-2174 GCA_044448445.1 Chitinophagales bacterium | reverse complement strand
GTTCAACGACAGAAAAGCAAAGAAATAGCACAGCAGTTCATCCCTGCTTTTGATATTGGCAACCACCTCTGTATGTATAGGATGAACGGCAAAGATCAATGCAGCAATAAAAGCAATAGCCATTTTCCCGCCACCGAAAAACTTATTCAAAAACAGGAACAGCATAATGACACAGCCCGCAAATACCACTATATTGAAAAAATGCCCCACCATAGGGTTAAGTCCGAAAAACTGGTATTCTATAGCAAACATTACCAGCGATAACGGGCGATAAAGGTCATTGGGGATAATGAGATAGCCGCGCATGTGGGGTGTGCTTAATAGCTCAGGAATTGCTTTTACACCCTGTGTTACCATGGTATTGTCTTTCAGCACCATTACGTCATCCAGTATGTAACCATTCCACAGGGTATTAAAATATAACCCAAAGCAGACAACACAAAGCGCAATACAAAGATTAGTAACAGAAAACCATTGTTTTGGTTCCTGTTCTTTTTTCACCTGTGGTTTACTAACGGGTGATTTTGCCGGGGCAGCCTGTGGTATTAGTTTCTTATTCGGTTTCTTAGCCATTTGTTTGATCTGCTGTAAGCCAAAAGTAAAAATTCAAACTTACAAAAAGTATAAATTCAGGTAGTGGCTCAGTTTGAATTTTAATAGGGTAACTTTTGAGTTTGTGAACACAGATTTGTATATAACATACTATCTTGCAATATAGCGTAAACAATGTATTTGTCTTTTACAGAAAAAGGTATCCCGCAGCATCCATCCTTAAGGCAAGGTATTTGCACATCCACAGTATCGCTATTATTTTCCCCTTTTATATATTTTGCAACCTTGAAAGTAATTACATTGTGAGATTCTGGTTGTTTTATCTCCCGAATGTTTATAACCTCACCAATAAACACAGTCTTAGATTCATTCAACCCCCATCCAAACGGGTCAGTACAGGTACATGGAGCGTATTTGAGGCTAAATAATAGTAAAAATGAAATGACTTTAATTATCATACTATAAAGATAATAAAAAAGGTTGCGATTTGCAGCCAGTTCTTATTTGTAAACTTCTATGAGGTTTACCTAAATTCCTGATTTATTAATAACACAGAAAAAAACCTTATTTTTCAAAATTATTTCACATTCATGGTTCGGTGAACTCACCATGACATGAAAGGAAAATATATCGGAAATAAATGGCAAACAAGAAAAACAAAGGAAATATACCTAAACCGGCGCAAAAAGCAAGTGTTCCCCCTGTTCACAAAGAGGCAACTGCGCAAAAGGCATCCACAAATTTTAACCTCGTGGAGTGGTTTAAAACCAATCCCTATGCTCCGGGCATTGTTATGTTCGCTATAGCCTTTATTATAGGGTTGGTAATCTATAAAGACTATGGTATATGCTGGGATGAGCCATTCCAAAGAGGGCCCGGCCTGCTTAGTTACGATTTTATATTCAATGGCAATGAGGACTTGTTCAATAAGTCCACCGACAATCACGGGGCAGGCTTTGAATTACTGCTGGTGATGATTGAAAAATGGCTGAATTTAACGGACACTAAAGCCATATACGAGATGCGGCACTTGGTAACCCATGTGGTATTCCTTGCCGGTGCATTCGCCGGATATGTGCTGGCGTATCGGTTATTCAAAAATAAATTCATTGCCTCTTTGGGTTTTATCATGCTGGTATTCGCGCCACGCCTGTATGCCCACTCGTTCTTCAACAGTAAGGATATACCATTCTTATCCATGTTCCTCGTAACACTCGCCATATGCCAGGCAGCGTTTGAACAAAATAAAAAATGGCTGTTCGCCATACTGGGGCTGGCATGTGGATATGCTACCAGTATCCGCATCATGGGTATTATGCTGGCATGTTTTATTGGCCTGTTCCTTGTAATAGACCTAATTACAGCCTATACAAAAAAGGAAGAAAAGCCTAATAAAACCATACTAAACCTGCTGTTTTTCACGGTTGGCTTTTGCTTCACCGTCTATATTGCATGGCCTTATTTATGGAAAGACCCTGTACATAATTTTGTTGATTCATTTACCAAGCTGTCTCACTTCAATTTGTGGACGGGTATTATGCTTTTGGGTGGCAAATATATATCCAGCATGAACCTGCCCTGGACCTACTTCCCTACCTGGTTCCTGATCAGCAACCCTATAC
>JBIOGX010000215.1:0-2202 GCA_044448445.1 Chitinophagales bacterium | reverse complement strand
ATAATATATATTAGTGTTGCTATTTTCAATGTGCCTACCCATAGTTATTCTGCACGCCGCATAAAAATGTACAGAGCTTATACTTTTTGGTCAATGCACTAATTTACGCTGCGGGAAGTATAAAATGAACTTTGCATCTTCTTTGCGAATATCTTTGCATCTTCTTTGCGATCTATGTGTAATATTTTTATTGCATTTATCCAGCGGGAAGTATAGTTGAATGAATACAGCCCAATACTGGCCGCCTCAATGGTACTGATACGCAGATGTTAAAAAATAAATTATTACTTTTGTCCGCCATTATAAAAAATATGAGATCAAAAAAGACTTTTCTATTTTTATCTGCAATATTTTTTGTAGTTTTTATTTTCTTTATAAATAAAACGTCTGCCCAAAAGAACGGTTCATTATATTTTAGTGTTGGGTATAATAAGACATGGTTTAGCAGGGCTAAAATTCATATTGAACAATCTGATCTGGGTAATAGCTACAACATGATCAAAGTCGCGGGCGATAACAAAACTAATACTCCCATTTCCCTATTACGACTCAATTACCGTATCGGGTATTATTATAATTACGAACAAACCTGGGGTGTGGAAGTCAATTTTGACCCGGAAAATTACCGTATTGTTGATGGTAGTATTGTTCACATAAAAGGCACTATTAATAATACACCGAATGTTAGTAAGAACATTATTTTTTCTGCAGCGGATGGCTATTATTATTATTTCAATCGCGCTAATTTTTTCCTGCTAAACCTGGTGAGAAGGTTTGGTGTTTTCCAGTCCGGTTCGAATAAGGTACGCTTAGACATTCTTGCCAAAGCAGGTATAGGGCCGGTAGTGCTGCATTTTGTCAATAGCCTTCCCATAAATCCTGTGGCTGACCCGCAACTGCAGTTAGGTGGATGGAATGTCGGTGTAGAAGGGGGTTTAAGAGTTACCCTATACCGCTATGGATACCTTGAGTTTGCGGGAAAATATGATTTTGCTTCTTTTAACGCCCTTAAAGTGTATGATGGTACAGCGCGCCAAAATTTACAAACTTATGAAGTGATAGCGAGTATAGGGTTTACTTTTCCCACGTCAAAAAATAATCCTTTATTCAGAAAGGAATATAAAATAATTACCATATTGCCGTTCTACCAGCAGGCGAAACTGCTGAGAGAGGAAGGTGATAAAAACAACGATGATAGTACTGATCATAATAAGTTTAAAGAGATACCGGCGTTCCAGGACATCCTCGATAAGGAGGCAAAAGAGGCAGAGAATAAGGGTAGAAGATTAAACCCGCCGGATACATTTACGAATGTAGATAACCCTGTCCGTATGGATAGTACGGCGCGTTTAGATAGCGTTGCAAAACAAGACAGTTTAGACAGCGTTACAGACAGCCTTAACAGCAAAAAGGAGAAAAAACGCAGGAAGCATCAACAAGGCCAGGACACCGTATTGAACACTACTCAGCAGGTGAACCAGGACAGCCTGAATAAGGCCACACAGGAAGTCCAGAAAAACAAGGACGCCGGCGAACAACAGGCAGATACAACAGGGAATAATTCTGCCCCGGCTAATGAGGAAAAGATGAGCAAAAAAGAAGAGAAGAGAAAGGCTAAACAGGAAATGAAAGAAGCAAAAAAGAAAGAAAAAGAAGCGGCAGACGAAAAAGCGCGGCAGGAGGAGGAAGATGCTAAAAAGAAGGCTGAGCAGGAAAAAGCGGATAAAGAAAAACAGGATAATAAAGACGGGCAATAAATGTGGTGAAACCTGCCTGCCTGCAGGTGTGATGAAATGTGATTGAATATGGGCACACTCATTGAGCTATTGAGCCATTAGGCTATTGACCCATTTTCATACCCCGTATCTTTCAAAAGGTTTTTGCTATCAGCAGCAGCAGTTGCCAGTTCATCGCAGCGGTTATTCCACTTATTATCAGCATGGCCTTTTACCCATACAAATTTGATGTGGTGCATTTTATAGTATTCAAGGAATAATGCCCAAAGGTCTGCATTTTTCTTGCCGGCGAAGTTTTTCTTTTCCCATGCGAATACCCATTTCTTTTCCACGGAATTTATAACATAAGCTGAATCACTGTATATAGTGATTTTCAGATGGTCGCGTTTTAGCAGTTGTAATGCGGCGATCACTGCCATAAGCTCCATGCGGTTGTTGGTAGTGTGCTTATATCCCTGCGATATTT
>JBIOGX010000214.1:0-2217 GCA_044448445.1 Chitinophagales bacterium | reverse complement strand
GTAATTTACATTTTATTATGCAAGGTATCGTGAGATCGGCCATATTGATTGCCTGTTGTATTGTTGCGTTTAATGCGCATGCACAGGGGGTGGCGCGTGCTACAGATACTACTAAAAAAACTCAGCCTGTTTATACTCATCCTATACCCAAAGGGCCAAAGGCAATAGCTCACGAAATGAGTGTGGGCCTGCGTCTTAATAGTAACGGTTGGAGTGTCTATACAGATTATGGTAAGGTAAAACCAAAAGACCTGAGGCATCCCGATATGTTTCACAATGTGCGTTTCTGGCAATTGGAATTTACGGAAAAGAAAAGCCCTAAAGAACAAAAACTGGCAAGCAACAGCGGCTCCGGCTCAAACAAATATATTTATGGCAAGATCAATAACTTTTATGCCTTGAAGCTGGGTTATGGTTTCAGAAAAATGCTGGTCGGAAAACCTGATCCCGGTACGGTATCCATGCATTGGGTCAATGTTCTTGGCGCTTCTCTTGGGTTATTAAAACCCTATTATCTTAACATTAACGGGGACCCAAATGCTATAAAATACTCTGATGCCACTGCGGGTGAATTCCTTAACGAGGGCCTTATAGAAGGTAATGCCGGGTTTAGCAAAGGGCTTAGCGAGATAAAGTTTATACCCGGCGGGCATTTTAAGTCGGCCATGCATTTCGACTTCTCTGCAAACAGGAAGAACGTACTTGGGGTAGAAACCGGCTTTAATGTCGAATATTACAGTTCACAAATACAGCTATTAGCCAACCAACCGGGCACTTCTTACTTTTTCGATATATTTTTAGCCGTTCAATTTGGCAAACGTTGGTGATGGTTGTAAGTTTGCATTCTTATGCAAGAATTGCCTGTCATCAGTTCCTCAGATACCATTGCGGATAAGCGCGTAAAAAAACCTGACTGGCTCCGGGTGAAATTGCCTATGGGCGAGAATTACCGAAACGTACGTGGCCTTGTTACTACTCATAAGCTTCACACCATTTGCGAAAGCGGCAGTTGTCCCAATATGGGTGAATGTTGGGGAGAAGGCACTGCTACTTTTATGATACTGGGTAATATCTGTACCCGCTCATGCGGTTTCTGCGCAGTGGCTACCGGCAAGCCCGAACCGGTGGACTGGGATGAGCCGCAACGTGTGGCAGAGGCTATTCACCTCATGAAAGTGAAACACGCTGTGATCACTTCGGTGGACCGGGACGAAATAAAAGACGGCGGCTCCATAATATGGGCTAATACTATAAAAGCCGTGCGGGCGCTCAATCCCGGAACTACTTTAGAAACATTAATCCCTGATTTTAAAGGCGACCGGGACAACCTGCAGCGCATTATTGATGTTGCACCGGAAGTAATATCTCACAATTTAGAAACCGTTGAAAGGCTTACTAAAATAGTACGTATCCAGGCCAGGTACCACCGCAGCCTTGAAGTGATACGCAGGCTTAAAGACGGCGGTATGCGCACAAAAAGCGGCATCATGCTGGGGCTGGGGGAGACTAAGGATGAAGTGCTGCAATCATTACAAGACCTTGCTGATAACGGCTGTGATGTTGTTACCATAGGCCAATACCTGCAACCTACTCATCAACACCTTCCGGTTGTACGCTTTGTCCATCCTGATGAATTTGCTTTTTTCCGTGAAGAAGGTTACCGCATGGGACTGGATTATGTAGAGAGCGGCCCTCTGGTACGTTCATCTTACCACAGCGAGCGCCATGTATTTGCAGGCGAAGGGAGAAAGAAATGGGAGGAGGAAGCCAGTCGGCAGGGGCAGGAAGAAGGCAGCAAGCAGGGGTCGAAAACAGGAAACACTGAATAGTATATCTGTTTTAATAATGAAAATACCGTTATTACAAAAAGATCGCGTGACCAAAACCGTGAAAGATAAAATTGTTATTACCCACCAAAAAAACAAGTGTGGGATGGGAAGAACAATTTAAAACTGCTATTACTGATGGAGATAAAACGGAAAACGATTTTTCAAAAGGTATGGAAAATGATTTTGATAAAAATGAATGGACATGATAAAAGTGATCCTGAAAGGATCAAATGTTTATAGCAAAAAAAAAGAAAAGGTGAAACGATGCCGAAGGTATCGCACTTCCTACTATAATGAGCATTAAAACAATAAATTAATACTTACGGTAAGGTAATATTTTCTAAAGGAAAGGTTTAAAACAATTTTGATAATAATATAATATAAATAG
>JBIOGX010000213.1:0-2220 GCA_044448445.1 Chitinophagales bacterium | reverse complement strand
GGTATGTATAATACCTTATTGCGCAGCGATGAGCCGGGGCTGGTAATAGAATGTTTGAACGGATACCGGCTGAAAGAAAAATTGCCTGCGAATCTTGGTTCGTTTACCGTCCCGTTTGGAATACCTGAAGTGATTAGGGAAGGATCGGATATTACCATAGTATCTTATGGTTCCACACTCCGCGTTATAGATGAAGCGATCCATATATACCTGGAGCCGCAGGGTATCAGTTGCGAAGTAATTGATGTCAGAACATTATTGCCATTTGACGTGAACCACCTCATTGTTGAATCGCTCCAAAAAACTAATCGTATCGTGTTTGTGGACGAAGATGTGCCGGGTGGGGCCACTTCGTATATGTTTCAGCAGGTTATGGAAAAACAGGGCGGATTTAAATGGTTGGATGTTGCGCCACGTACTATTACCGCAAAAGCACACCGCCCGGCTTATGCAACCGATGGCGATTATTTCTCCAAACCTAACGCGGAAGATATAGCAGGAGTGATAGAGGAGATGATGAAGGAATAGGATTAAAACCCCAAAACCCCTAACCTATCTACGGGCAGGCAGGAGGGGCTTCACTTATGTTTGGGGGCTAAGTGATGCTGACAAAATAATACCATTTGGACTTTAAAATCACACTCAACATTATTTCGGCTAAAGCCATGTGTTATTTGTATTATCCCCCGAACTAAAGTTCGGGGCTATTGTTTCTATAAATGCCATAGTGTACTTTAAATGACTAAATGGTATAACTTACACAATCTGGCTTGTTCTTTTCCATTTTTTCTGCGTTGCACAATCTTTAAATATGCGTGATATTCGCTCCCGACCTTTGGTAGGGATGAAAAAAGAAAAATAACTGATCCATATATGAGTAACTTATTTTGTCAGCATCACTAAGCTATTGATTGCAATGTTATATATCTGTATAAGAAAGAATAATATCGTTTTTCTTCTTCACTTCATTTTTTATACTAATTTTCCTGAAAATTATTACTATGAACAAAATAGGTATTTTAGGTTCCGGCCAGGTTGCGCAAGCCCTGGGTAATGGGTTTTTGAAGCACAATTACAAAGTAATGCTCAGTTCCCGCGACATTTCCAAGCTGAGTTCGTGGAAGGATAAAGGCGGAGACCGGGCGCATACCGGAAGTTTTGAAGAAGCGGCCAGATTCGGACGTATTATTGTACTTGCGGTAAAAGGTAAAGCAGCGGCCAATGTAGTAGAAGATGCAGGCCCGCAATACCTTCATGGAAAAACAGTAATAGATGTTACCAACCCGATTGCAGATGCACCGCCGGAAAACGGGGTGATAAAATTTTTTACCAATTTAGATGAATCGCTGATGGAGCGACTTCAGGCACAGTTCCCGGAAGTACACTTTGTAAAGGCATTTAACAGCGTGGGCAACGCATTTATGGTCAATCCACCATTTAAAGAACAGCCAACCATGTTTATCTGTGGTAATCATGATGCATCAAAAAAAGAAGTGCACCACATACTCGAACAATTTGGCTGGGACGTATCAGATATGGGAAAGGCGACCGGCGCCCGCGCTATAGAGCCGCTATGTATGTTATGGTGCATACCCGGTATGTTGCAGGGGCAATGGAGCCATGCCTTCAGGCTGATTAAGACCTGATCGCTTAGGGCAACGCAAAACATTCATAAGCCGGACTATGTGCCGCCTTAGCTCCAATAGCTATCGGGACGGTGGTGCAAGGGCTGACATTATTATAGAAGCATTGTCTCAAAAAAAGGATCAAACCCTGAAAGTGAAATTATCCAACTGTGTATTTTATTTTGCCAACGTTCCTAAGCGTTTGTTATATCAGTTTAAAACTCTCCATAAACTTAGTCGTAAAATTCCCCTTTCTGAACTCCTCATTTTTCATTAGCTGCATGTGGAAAGGTATGGTGGTTTTCACTCCTTCTATTACATATTCGCTGAGTGCGCGCTCCATAGTATTTATCGCTTCTTCGCGTGTTTGCGCTACGGCTATCACTTTTGCGATCATGGAGTCATAATACGGAGGTATGGTATAACCGGCATAGATATGTGAATCCACGCGCACGCCATGTCCGCCGGGAGTATGCAGCACGGTGATTCTGCCGGGGCATGGCCGGAAATCGTTGTAGGGATCTTCGGCATTAATACGACATTCAATGGCGTGTATTTTAGGTTCGTAATTGCGCCCGCTTATTGGTACACCGGC
>JBIOGX010000212.1:0-2229 GCA_044448445.1 Chitinophagales bacterium | reverse complement strand
ATATGTAAGTGAAGATGATTAAATAAAATCCATCAAGTTTAATGATTATGTTTCTTTTGTGCGAGGCGTCCCAACAATTGTCGGGACGAATAATGAATTATTTAAGGCTTTTGCAACGAAGCACAAATGGAACAGAGTTGTTGAAATTGGTGGATTTTATTTAATCATCTTCACTAAGTTAGAATGTATTAATATACCAGCCCTGGAATTTGGATTATGGCTATTTATCGCCTTTTAGAACTTTTATACTATTTTGCAACAATATTCAAGGATACTGAATGAAAAAAACACTATTATTTTTTGCTCTGTTATTATTAGTTTCTTCATTTCAATCCTTTGGACAGGATAAAAACCGTATCCCGGTTGTAATCAAACTTGGGAAGATAGAAACGCCTGAAGTCATAGAGGGCAAGGTGGTGCCAGTTTATACAACGCGCACGGAAATACTGAAAAACGCATGGCTGGTATCCACCGCTTCCAATTGTGAGATAACCTCATACACTTTCTCTATAAAAGCAGAGGGGCACACACTCACCGGCCCTTTTGAAATAAAAGGCTCGGCCTTTCCTGAAAAAATAAAAACTAAGATAAGAGATTGGGATTATCCCGGTACCCAGATCATGATTAAGAACATACACGTAACCTGTGGCGGCAATGACCATATTGCTTACCCATTGTTCCTGAATTACGACCACTGATACGCAACTCATTAACCTATCAGCTAATCACACTTATATCCCGACTCTTAAAGCCGCAATATCTTTCATGCGCTTCTCGGCGATGCGCATAGCTGCAAGCTGGGTATGCACTTTTTCTTTTTCGGCAAGGTCAAATATTTCGAGCGTGCGGTTGTAAATCTTGGCTACAGTGTTCATAGCACGTTCACGGTTGTACCCATCCAGTTCTATGCTGATGTTGATGATACCACCTGCATTTATCAGGAAGTCAGGCACGTAAATGATGCCTTTCTCCACCAGCATAGGCCCATGCACATTCTCATCGGCAAGTTGGTTATTGGCGCAACCTGCTATTACCGGGCATTTCATTTTATTAATGCTCTCCGTGTTAACAGTAGCGCCAAGTGCGCAGGGAGCATAAATATCAATATCACGGTCAAAAATATTTTTGTTATCCACCACTTCCAGTTTAGGATATTTCTGTACCGCCTGTTTAAGTTTAGCTTCGTTGATGTCGCAGATATATACTTTAGCGCCTTCTTCTGCGAGGTAGCCCATAAGATACTGCCCCACATTACCCGCGCCCTGCACTAATACTTTTTTACCGCTAAGGCTATCATTGCCCCATGCTTTCTTTGCAGCGGCTTTCATACCCATATATACTCCATAAGCGGTAAGTGGCGAAGGGTCTCCGCTGCCACCCATATATTCAGGTAAACCGGTAACAAAATCCGTTTCCATTCCTATGTACTCCATATCTGCTGATGAGGTGTTCACATCTTCGGCAGTGATATACTTACCATTCAGGCTGTTGACAAATTTTCCATACCTGCGCCAATACGCTTCTGATTTCAATTTTGAGGCATCCCCTATCAGTACAGCCTTACCGCCACCCAGGTTCAGTCCACTAATGGCTGATTTATAGGTCATGCCGCGGCTAAGGCGCAGTGCATCGGTAAGCGCTTCTTCATGATTGTTATAATTCCATAACCGCGTACCACCCAGGGCAGGTCCAAGTGTTGTATTGTGTATGGCTATTATGGCATTAAGGCCGGTATGAGGATCATTACAATATACCACCTGCTCATGGCCCATCTGCTGCATTCGCTCTAATACGGTTTGTTGCATGTTTTGTTATTGAGGCTGCAAACCTAAGTAATTTGCTTGTAAGTTTATAAGACCATGCAGAATTTGAAATAGTTATAGGAAATACAGACCTTTGGGATGTAATTAATGCACGGGTTTATGAATCCTAAACAGGAAAATGTTAAACTGTCAAAGAAAATATTCAATGGCTTAAAACTGGCCTATCGCAGATTGTATGAACAGAAAGCTGCTAATAATGAATCGGTTGTTATTAGTGATGGAAAGGGCGGTGTAATCCGCGTTCCTGCCAAAGATTTACTAAAAGATTTAGACAAAGATTAATCATCATCCACCGTTTGTACTAAGCATGTAATACCAATTAGACAGTGAAATCACCCATAGCCCCTGGTTTTAACCAGGGGTCTGAGAATAAGGTAATGAGTATGTATCGTCCTGAAAAAAGTTT
>JBIOGX010000211.1:0-2242 GCA_044448445.1 Chitinophagales bacterium | reverse complement strand
GGGATAACTTTTGCATTTATTTTTTTTACTAAGTTATAAAAAAATTAAGAAACCAAATGTAGGTCTAATAATCAACAATATAAAGACATACATCTTTCCTTAAATCGTTGGCTAGCTGCCATTATTTACTTATGATAGGTTATTCACGGGTTATTTTATCCGTATCACTCATCTTCATTCCATAATCCATAAGCTGAATAATGCTGTTCTCATCAGTATTTGTAAAGTTAATATCCAAATGATACTCAAACGCATTATCTTTAAATATACCACCTGTTAAAGACATATTGTTGAGCAATTTTTTACTTTCCACAATCATGGCAGAGTCATGCGATGAATGGCTTATACCTGCGTCAATGTTTTTAAATAGCTGCTGAATATCCACATACAAAGCCACAGGATGCCCTGGTACCTGTGCGACAACGGCTTCAGGCATTTTTTGTGATTTGAAATCGCCTTGCAGGAAACCGGTAGCATTTGCGTATTTATTAGATACTACCAGGTATTGATCATTCATCAGAATATAGACAGAGTCTTTATCGTCTATAGGGTAAACAAAGCCGCTACCCATTGCCGGAAGGCCGGTCTCTTTGGCTAATTTCTTTAGTTTTTGAAACTCCTCTTTCTTGTTGATTTTAATTACATAATTCATACTGAGGCTGGGTTTTTGGTTTTGGTGCATCACTACCTGGCCCATAAAGCTATCCCTTACATTCTCTGTATGCAGGCTAAAATCATTCATTACAATAGCCATATCGCCGGTAAAGGCGTCTAATACATTATCGGCATTCAGCCCTTCTGCACCTAATCCTATATTTACCAATCCCAATATACCCATTTTTTCCAGGATATCTTTAGTCCCTTTTGGAGATAAATGTATGGCCATAAGCAAATCCATATTTTGATTTGGCAAACGGTCTATCATATCCTTATCGGCATTAGTGGCGCCAAATTCAGTACCTATATCCTTCATTTCAGAAGACAAATAGTAGCGCATATCACCGGTTATTTTGCCTTTTATAAAATCAAACCCTGCAGCGAAACCGGCGTCTTTCCAAAGTGTATTAGACAACGAAACGCCCATTTTCTCAGCTATATTACCGCTCATGTATTGCGACATAAGCTGTTCATAGTTCAGCCAAAAGGTCAGATCATGCCCTTCCGTTTCCAGCTCCGAAAACCGCTTGTTGCCAACAATAGAATTTTCTTTTGTTACATGGAATGCATTATCCATTTCGGCAGATATCGCAGCCATATCCAAAGCGGATTTTTCATGTTGTTCGCTACCGCCTGTGCCTGCATTAAAATAATCTGGAGTGGCAGGCATAACATTAATGATGATCAGCAGATTCTTACTCCACCCTACATACATATTACTGCCCAGGCCGGCTTCTTTGCGGTCACCATGCTGCTTTATGTCCACCTGCGGAAAAGTAAGTTTTACATAAGTTTCCCACTGGTTTGCATCTGATAACGGCACCAGCCCGGTTATCCTGTTACCGCCTTTGAAACGGGTATCCGTTTTTACGTAAACGTAAAAAGTGTTCATAGCGTCTATTCCCGCCTTTTCAATACCACTCACAGCATCCTTGCCGTTCTTCTCAGGAATGTGCTGCTGCATTTCTTTAAACAACTTGCTGCCGGTTATCATGTTCCAGGCTATTTTTTTACCAAGGCCTTTCAGGTTAATACCGGCTACAGCTATAGCATCCTTAGGGATATAGCGCGCATGGTCCGGCATGCGGTTACATGCACTGAATAGCACTACTGCCAGGGATATAAGTATAGTACTGCGAATATAGCGATGCATATAACCTTGTTTTTTATTTAAAATGGAAGGTCGTCAACCGTTTCAGGAGAGGGATTATAATTTGCAGCCCCGCTGAAATTATTAGCTCCCGCATTATTGTAGGTAGGGGCCGCGCCCTGGTTATTATTAGGTGTGGCTGTAACGCTTTCCATACGCCATGCGTCAAGATTAGTTATGTAATTAACCTTGCCATCACGTTCCCACTTGTTGCCCTTAATATTGAAACTAACTTTTACCATATCCCCTTCCTTAAAGCGGTCTATGATCTCACATTTATTCTGCACTAATTGCATTTTTGCGAAGTTGGTATAAGTGTTACCATTGATCTCCTCGGCTAATTCAAGCACGAATTCGCGCTTTTTAAATTTTTCGCTTACTTGTTGTGTGTCATACTTTACAAGTAGTTTGCCTGTTACTTCTAAACTCATTTTC
>JBIOGX010000210.1:0-2273 GCA_044448445.1 Chitinophagales bacterium | reverse complement strand
CCCACCATATATATTCAACCCATATACCTGGTAACCACGCCAGCGTTGGTATTTATCGTTAAATAAATTATTTACCTGTACAAAAGCAGACAAGCGCGGAATGAACTGATATTCTGCATTACATCCTGCATCTGCTATCATATCCAGTTTCACAATATTACCGGCAATATCTTTTGCATAAATGCCGCCAAGTAATGCAAGGTATGCTGTAACGGTCAATTGGGACAACGGAGTAATAATAAAGTCGCATTTAATTTTTGTATTTGGTTCGTGCCATACATGTGGTAATGAGCCATTATTGAAAACGTAAAAGTCGCCAGTAATACCTACCGACCAGATATTGGCTACCTGGTACCTGGCCCCTGCCTGCAATGAAACAGCGTTTACCCTGTCGTAAACAACATAAAATTGTTTTTCATTACCAATATCATTAAGGAAAGCAGGAAGCTGATCAAAACTCCACCAACTCAACCGGCCAGAATAGGTTAAATGATCTCCCGAACTACTAAGTATTTGAGCAAATATTTCATCTTTCCTTGTTTGCAGTACATGGTATGTATTGTATATATACGGGTTTTCAGTGCTGAGTTGCTCATAGGTGTTTTGCCGTAATGAAGCCTGCCAACCGCCGCTCACTGTGAACTTAGTATCCGGTATTTGGTATGTAGCAAGGATATCGGGCAACACATACATGCCAGTGCTTAATCCTAATGCAAATCCTAAAAGCGCATGGCCGCTTAATTCGTCTTTATGTATGTTTATGCCTGGCAGGAGTTCAATAATGTTATTACTTGTGCTTACCGAATTAACACTGTAATTGGTGATCGCACCCTTTAACGCTACCCGCGCTTCTATTGCCGGATCAAATTTATAAGTAACCGGTGCATCAAAACCGACCGTAACTTCTGATGTATTAAATCTCGCGGCATAGTATGATACATTAATTGCAGGGTGATAGTTCAATTTTTCAGCGCTGTCTGCTTTATTCTTCATGTCAACGCACAACCTGGCAGTAGTATAAGTTTGTTTTAAGGAATCCGCGCCCTGGTTATTCTCAAAACCATAATGATAATACTGATCCCGCTCACCCATAACACCAATATGCCATTCGCTGTTATCCTTGTGGAGCATGGCATCTGCATCTATACCACTTAAAGCTGATTGCTGGTATTTAATATTACCTTTTTGCGAAAGATGGTGTAAGTGTATGGCGGTCTCATAACCGGGACCTGATATACTGCCTATTCCTGCATCAAGAAAAAGCGTTGACAGATTACCGCCGCCTGCCTTTACATAATTTTGAAACGGCAATGTTATGGTATCCCTGCCAAGCGCAAGCGGGCGAAGGGGTAATGAACTATAACTGTAGTAAAGGGTTTGCTGCGGCACATCGTAAGAAAAAGCAGGGTGAGTGGTATCAGCAGGCGGCAATTGCGGTATCCATGCAGGCTTGGGCGCTTGCCTTACCTTGGGCTTATATGACTGGATCACCTCTATGGTAGCGCCTTTCATAACGGTATCATTTGCAGGCACGGTACGTTGCCCCCTTGCGCCGTAAGAGGCCGCAAGCAATATCAATATGAATAAAGACTTTACATTCATCTTCTTCTTTTTTATTCCTCAGACAATTTACTGTGATGTTTTTCCAGAGATTTTACTTCTTCCAGTTTCTTTGTCGCTTCCTGCTTCAATTCAGTGATCTTTGTATGTTTTACAATACTTTGCAAAGTAGCTTTAGCATTGAAATAATCCTGTTGTTTAATCAATATATCTGACAAAAGCAGGTAAGATTTTACGATCCAGAAATCATATCCTGCCGAGAGGCGTATTGTTTCATTGGCGGCATCCTCAGTTTCTTTCAGCTTATCTTGTTTAAAAAGTATTTCCGCAATCCGGTATCTCGATTCTGCAGCAATATCTCCGTTTTTGTTATTACTAAGCTGTTTGTAAGTAGTTATAGCGGCATCCGTACTATCCATGTTTTGCAACGACCTCGCCTTAAAATACATAGCCTCGTTTATCGTTTCAGCCGAAACTCCCATTGCTATGAGCAATGAGTCAGCATATAGAACAGTTTCCATGAACTTACCTGAGTTATACCCGCTTTTCATTAAACCTGTGTATGCTATTTCCCTCATTTGCTTACTTGATGTACCGGCCCTTAATTTGAGATAACAGTCAAACGCGGCAACATAATCCTTTTCGTTATATGCAATAACTGCCGCATGACGGGCGCTGTTTTCAAAGAAGTCATTCCACGGGCCGGATAGTAT
>JBIOGX010000209.1:0-2284 GCA_044448445.1 Chitinophagales bacterium | reverse complement strand
CTTCATGACGGCTATTACCAGGTGAGACGCCTTATCAACATTATGCAAAAGTTTTTCATAAGTGGCTTCCTGTCGCTTATCCGCAGCGGTATGCTGCCAGTATAAGTCAGCATGGGTTTTGCCGAATTGTTTTAAAGAAACTCCTTTATAAACGAAAAAGCGCCAGGGTTCTGTACGTCCATGAGTAGGCGCCCAGTCAGCGAGGGCGAGTATCCTGATCATTGTTTCATCGGGAATTATCTGCCCGTTCATTTTGGACCAACTAACTGACCGCCTGTTTTTTATAATAGCCGCTAACTGTTCAAAAGAAGTATTTGCCATAAAGAGGCAAAGGTAAGTATAGCTGTTCAATCTATTCCAAGGTCTTTATTATACATGTTTGCCGCCATCCGGCCTGTAAATAGCCTTGTATGATTCCGGGGATCATAAAATACAATAAAGGCATGATCCACGCCACCGGGAAATACATTTATATCGGCTATTACAGATTGCATCTGTTTATGCTTTGGGTTTTCTATATACGCATGACCGGCAGTGAGCAGGAACGCGCCAACACCATTCTGAATAAGGTTTTGCAATGTACTATGATACTCCATCCTTGTGCCGGAATATAATTCACAGAAATAATCCTTAGCGGTATCAAGACCGGATACCAGGCCAAAGGAAGTGTCGCCAGTTTCCGCAAGCAACGCCAGTGCCCTGTTTATATCTTTTATAGTAAAGGAAACAGTATAACCTTCAAATAATACATGCACCTGTGGCCTTGCCCATAGGTTTCTCATTGGTATGGTACGCTGGGCAAAAGTGGCATAAGAAAGAAGAAACACGGTAAAAAACAGCCCTATCCGTTTCATCATGCTGATTGTAGGAACGATGACAAAAGTATGCTATTTTAGCGTCAAATATTATCTGATGAAAAGCTTTGCAAGCGATAATTATGCCGGAGTACTGCCTGAAATAATGGAAGCCCTGCATAAAGCAAACAGCCAGCACGCACGCTCTTATGGGGCAGATGAAATTACCCGGCGCGTAGCCTTATTATTCAAAGAGGTTTTTGGCGGCGATGCTGATGTTTACTTTGTATTTAATGGCACAGGCGCCAATGTGCTGAGCATCAGCAGCGCCACCCGTTCATATAATGCAGTGCTTTGTTCGGATACGTCGCATATTTATAACGATGAATCATCGGCTCCGGAAACATTTACCGGCTGCCGTTTTTTCCCGCTACAGGCTAATGAAAAAGGTAAGCTGGATATACCTGTTATACGCGAAAGGCTGATAAGAAAAGGTGACGTCCATTATGCGCAGACGGCAATATTATCCATAACACAAGCCACCGAATATGGCACTGTTTATACACCAGATGAAATAAAAGAAATATCAGCGCTTACAAAAGAAAACGGCCTGTACCTGCATACAGACGGTTCCCGTTTTTTCAATGCAGCCGCTTCATTAGGCTGCGCGCTATCGGATATCAGCACAAAGGCGGGAGTTGATATTCTATCATTAGGTGGTACAAAGGGGGGCATGATGTTTGGGGAGGCGGTAGTAGTGTTTAACAAAGACCTCAAAAAACATATTGCATATAAGCACAAACAAATAATGCAACTGGCATCCAAAACACGCTTCATAGCCGCCCAGTTTGAAGCCATGCTACAAAATGAATTCTGGCGAAAAACAGCTACTCATGCAAATAGTATGGCGCAACTGTTATGCAGCCACCTGTCAAAAAATAAACAGGTAAAAATTACAAAGCCCGTACAGGCCAATGCAGTATTTGCTGAGATTCCGCGCCATTGGTATGCACCATTACAGGAGCATTATCCCTTTTATGTTTGGAAAGACAGCACTCATGAGGTAAGGCTTATGTGTGCATGGGATACTAAGGAGGAGGATATAGAAAAATTTGCTGCGGCGATAAATGCATTGCCGTAATATTACTACTCAGAGCCATTAATAGAATGGAACGCGGATAACGCAGATGATTATGAAGATCGCAGATAATTATAGCTACTAAATTATCACGCCTGTTCGGAATCTATATCCTTAAATAATTCGGTAAGGTCTAATGAAAAGTCCGGTAATACAGATGAGGTAACCACATCACCGGGAATCTTTACGGGAGATAATTGAAATTTGCCTTTGTGCAGTGTATAGATAAGAAATGTCTGGTTTTGCGGGCTTACTACCCAATATTCTTTTACCCCCGCCTCTTCATATACTTCGTATTTGTTCTTCAGTTCTTTGGCGCTGTTGCCGGGACTCAATACTTCCACTACAATAT
>JBIOGX010000208.1:0-2309 GCA_044448445.1 Chitinophagales bacterium | reverse complement strand
TGCTTACGCTGACGAAGAATTTACAATCAGGATGTCTTATTCAAAAGTGATGAAATCGCTTTCAGACAGCACTTCCAAAAATGAAATTGACACATCAACAGGCGATATTATTGGTTCTCACATGGTTTTTCAACCTTTTAATGCTGACTCTATGACCAAATGGCAAATAAAAGAAGACCTTTATTTTGATAAAGTACGGGGCAGGCTAATTACCCAGATCGTTTACCTTGCTCCCTGGATAAGATTTAAAAATAGTAAAGGTGAATATGAAGCAGGGAGTGATAGACGTCCGTTTTTCTTATATTTTCCGCAAGTCAGGAAAGCCCTTGCAGGCAGGCAGGTATTCGATACCCAGAGAGACCTTTATGACGTGAGTTATGACGACATTTTTGTTTCCCGTAAGTTTAAATCTTTAATCGTTAAAGAATCTAATCCTGCTGATAATAGGATAAAGGATTACCCCGGATACGCTGATGATGTGGAAAAACAAAAGAAGGAAGCAGCACGTATAGAAGAGGAAATACGTAATTATAAAAAGATTTTGTGGAAATATTAAAAATGGCGTACTTTGCATTAAATAGTCGTATATGAAAGTTATCTCCCTCTTATTGGTCTGTATTGCCTCTTTTTTTAGTTCGTATGCTCAGATTCGGCTTGACCCCTTTTATCCATATAGTAGAGTCACCGTGGGCATTGGTGTCGGGTATAGCCAAATATATGGTAATCTGAATCATACTAATTCTGCGGCAGTAACCAGGTTCAGTATTGGCCGTAATGTCAATGAATGGGTAAACTATAATGTCCAGGTACAGCACGGCGGTTTATCTGATTATGAAACCAAAAACCATTGGACAAACGGATTAAGCGCGTACAATACGTTTACTGCGGTTCATATCCAGGGGCGTATGTCTATTGGTGAGATATTCAATGCCCCTCAAAACTACCTTGCTAAAACTCTTTTTGACTTCTATATTGGCGCCGGAGGCGGTTATATGTGGAATAATATTTCTAACCTTACCCTGAAATTCAAGAGCAAGGATAAGTTATTGATAACCGATTATAACGGAGCTGATATTAAAACCAGTTCCTCAAATTTTTACCTTCCGTTTTGTGTAGGTATTAATCTGCATCTTACCCGGAGATGTATGTTTAATGCTAATTACGAATTTAGTTATGCATTCTCAGATTATCTTGATGGGTATAACTTCCAGCCACCGGCTGCTACTAACAAGTATAATTGCTTTTTCACTGTAATGTCTTTTGGCTTGAATTTTTATGTAGGCCATATTGGTAACGGCAAGACTAATAGCTATAGAACAAGGCATAATCAATAAACGGTAAGCATCGCTGGCAAAATTGATTTGATGTAGTATTCCCCCTTTAGTCCCAACGATAGTCTGGATGCAGGGCGAAGGGGGTAAAGGGGGATGTGGCAAATTTATACTCTTCTGCGCCGCATAAAAATGTGCAATGCTGTTACTTATACTTGGCAAGGGTAAACCTGCCTGCCGGCAGGTTAGCGATATTTTAAACGGCTAAGGCTTGGTATGTAGCAAAATTGATTTGATGTAGTATTCCCCCTTATAGCGCAGGTTTTGTGTAGGGCGAAGGGGGTAAGGGGGATGTGGCAAATTAACTGATTAACTCCTTGTGCAGTATATTTATGCACAAACCTGCCTGCCGATAGGCAGGTTTACCTGGTGAGAAGTATAATTGCTGGTTTTGCACCTTTACTTTTTTATCCGCTACGGCCGATTATCAAATAATTATACTTTACGATCTTTGTGTGAGAGATACTCGCGTCACTGCGAGCTTGCTTGCCCTGCCTACGACAGGCAGGCGATAGGCAGGGAACGAACTTGTCCGCCGCGGTGGAGCAGCCTCACGTAATTAGTATTAGCTAGTGTCGTGTCAACCATATTATGTCGGTTCTTACCAGTAGCCCCGACCTTCAGGTCGGGGTATCAGCGGTATTTCGTTGGCTTTAGCCGAAATCGTCACGCATAGTTGACAAAATACGTTTGACACGACACTGGTACATTCGGGCATGAGACTTTCATTGCACTGATTTACCCTGCGGGAAGTATAAACATCCGAACTGACGTTAAGTTAATATATTTTTCTCTCATAATATTTTCCTAACTCCAACGCATTTTTCTCCCATTTTCCAAAGCCCACAAAATAAAAGCCCAAAAACTACTCAAACCCTTACTGGTGGCTCAAAGAAATTTTTATGATAAGCAGCATACAGCTTATCATACTACTAAAAACGTAGTATCATAAAAACTCAATTTGCATCTTTTTATCGC
>JBIOGX010000207.1:0-2310 GCA_044448445.1 Chitinophagales bacterium | reverse complement strand
GATAAAATGTATATGTGTGCGGGAGAAGTACATAAGTGTGCAGTTTAATGGGCCTCCCGACACCTATCCGCCGTCGCTAAAGCTATGGCGGACGAAGAATGGTGTGCTGAAGGAGTTGCTATTTCAAAAACAATTTCATAAAATCATCCTTTCTGCGAACGGCTATTTCCAATACTTTGCCGTCTTTCATAGTCACGCTTCCTCCCCTTCCTTTTTGCACTTTGGCTATATATTGCAGGTTCACCAAATGCCCGTGATGTATCCGGCAAAACATATCATTAGGAAGGATATCTTCAAAGTCTTTTAAATTTTTTGTAGCAAGAAATACTTTTTTCCCTGTATGTATATGGGTATAATTTCCATCTGCCATCACATACATGATCATGTCTATTGGTACTAAAAATTGTTCCCCACGTTCAGTAAAAGCGATCTTTTGTTTGGCAGCGTTTTGCTCATTCATGTTATGCAGAAGCAACTCATAATTTTGAGTGGCGGCTTTTTCTTTTATACGCTTTGATACCTTGTCCACTGCATCCATCAACTGAGATATTCTCAAAGGCTTGAGCAGATAATCCAGTGCAGAGAAGCGAAAAGCATTTATAGCATATTGATTGTACGCAGTGATAAAAATAATCTCAAATTCAATAGAAGGCAGTGATTGCAGTAAATCAAAACCACTGCCAAGCGGCATCTCGATGTCCAGGAATACCAATTGCGGCTTTACAGATTCAATAAGCTCTTTCCCGGTTTTTGCGTTATTCGCACTGCCGGATACTTTTATACCTGTACAATGTTGCTGTAAAAAGCTTTTTAGCGTAAATACGCTTTTGGGTTCATCATCTATGATAATAGCGGTGATCATGCCTGCAACGGGAATTTTATAATGATCGTTGTGCCTTCCGGAGTTTGATCCTGTCCGATTTTATTGCTTATTTTTATAGTGTAGTCTTTGCTGTGCATTTTACTTACTAATGCCAGCCGCTGCCTTGTAAGCTCCATGCCATGGCTCTGGTATTTTATAAAGGTTTGTCCCTTCAGTTTTTGCGCCTCTTCCATACCTATACCATTATCATCCACTTCGCAATAGAGAAAGCCTTCTTTTTTATAAAAGCTAATGTTCAGTAATCCCTTTCTTGTCTCCAGGTTAATTAACCCATGCCTGATCGCGTTTTCCACAAAAGGTTGAATGATCATAGAGGGTATCTCCGTTGTGTCAATATTTATATCCGGAGCAAACTGAACTGTGTAAGAAAACTTATCTTCAAACCGCATGTGCTCGAATGAAAGGTAGTTTTCCAAATACTCAATTTCCCTTCTCAGAGAAATATTACCATCTTTTGAGTTGTCAAGTGTTTGCCGCATCAGCAGTGCGAAGTCAGCGAGGTATTTATTGGCATTCATCGTATCATTCTGCACCACGAATTGCTGTATGGAGTTGAGACAGTTGAAAATAAAGTGTGGATTTATCTGCGCCAGCAATTGCTTTTGTTCCAGTTCCATTCTTTGCTGGTTGGCTTTCAATCTGTTTTGGCGAACTATTAACATTCCTATTACCAGAAATAATATGGCTGCACCATACCCGCTGTACACAAAAATATTTTTTCGTTGCAATCTTACTTGTTCAATGTCATTTTCCTTTTGAAGTAATTTGTTTTTGTTTTCTAATTCATTGTTATTAAACCGTGCAGTCATTTCCGCCATAGCTTTTTCCTTTTCCTCATTTCTTATCGAGTCCCTGCTATTATATGCTGTGTTGTAATACAGGAAAGCATTTTTATAATCGTGCATTTTAGCATACATTAACGCAAGTCTATACGGCACCTCATAAAAGATAGATTTATACGAAACTTCCCTTGCTAGCGGTAAGGCTTGTTTATAAAACTTCTCCGCAATGGCGTACTTTCCAATATTTTCATTGCACACCCCTAAGTTGGTAAACAAAAAAACCTGTTCCCGTTTATTACCTGTATTTACAGCAATTTTAAGGCTTTTAGTAAAATAATAGATAGCGGAATCATACTTATGTTTCCCAAAATAATATTGAGCAAAAATGCCAAAAGGAATGTACATTGCATTTGTATCGTTTAGCTTATTGTAAATATTAATTGCGGAATCTGTATAACTCAGGCCTTCAGGATATTTACCCAGGCTTATGTATGTAATAGCGAAATTGCAATACAATGATGCTAATTCCCGATACTTATGGATTGACCTATATAGGTCAATAGCTATATTAGTATTCTTTATTCCATCATTATTATTTCCATGGTCCAAAAAGCAAGTTCCAATATTTTGATAGCATATTGCAAT
>JBIOGX010000206.1:0-2310 GCA_044448445.1 Chitinophagales bacterium | reverse complement strand
TTTTAAACCAGTTGATTTTTACCTTTTTAATCTTTTATCTAACATGCCTGCCCTGCCTACCGGCAGGCAGGCGGTAGGCGGGTTAACCAATTAACGTTTTATCGTTGAGTCTTCAAGTTGTTTTTTTTCTGGCATCATTTTATTTTCTATAACATAAACATACTGCAGGTTGTGAAAATTTGTTGATGATTGCAGGTAGATGCGATAGGTTGCGGTTTTAGGTATTACTTCCACTCTAACCACTGTGCCTATCAGTATATCTGGTGAAAAAATAGAAAATATTGCGGTGTAAATGGAATCGCCCTTTTTTACCTTAGCCTGTGTAGGCACATCTGTCATGATCAGTACTTCCGGTTGTTTCTCATCCCATATTATATAGCCATTTGTTCCGTCTTTTAATTTAGCGCTTACTTTTTGTTTTGAGCTTAATATGGAAAGCACGCTTGCAAAATGAGCGGAAACATGCTCCACGCGCCCCACTATACCTGTACCTGAAATAACTGCCATGTTCTTACTGATCCCGTCTTTTGATCCCCGGTTTATGGTAATATAGTTATCGCTTGCATTGGTGGAATTATTAATAACACGTGCTGTACGATACATATAGTCGGCAAACTTCACGATGTGTATCGAAGAATCCAGGGGATTGATCTTTCTGTGTACAAGGCTATCTTTCAGCGTATCTACACTAAGCAGTCGGTCTATTTTTTTTCGAAGCAGTGCGTTTTCGTTCAGCAGGCTGTCATTCATTTTCCGTAGCCCGAAATAATAGACTACATCACTTTGCTTTTTATATACCATACCTGATACTGTATTTGCTGAACTCACTATATCATTACCCTGTAAGGTATTGGTGCGTGCAATGAGCAGGATACATACTATTTCCAGGGTAAGAAATAATAAAAGGTTGAAAAAGCGGCGTATGAAAAGTATAAAATTGCGCACTTCGTTTTAGGAATTTGGAATTTGGAATTTGGAATTAGTATGTTTCATTTTCCTAATCATATCCTATTGCCGTTTCAAATTTATCAGGCTGTTAAGCAAATAAGTTTGTTTAAAAATAATCCCAATTCCTAATGGCCAATTCCCAATTCCATCCCGATAGCTATCGGAATTACTTCATCAGGAAAGGCATTCTGGCAATATTCTTAAGCGCCATACCCGTACCACGTACTACTGCACGAAGCGGATCATCTGCTACATGAACCGGCAATTTAATTTTATGTGAGATTCGCTTATCCAGGCCGCGAAGCAATGCGCCTCCGCCGGTAAGGTACAGGCCTCTGCGGTAAATATCTGCTGCGAGTTCAGGTGGCGTGCTTTCAAGCGCTTTTAAAATAGCTTCCTCTATTTTGAAGATAGATTTATCAAGCGCTTCTGCTACTTCCTGGTAAGATACCATGATTTGTTTTGGAATACCGGTTACCAAGTCGCGTTCGTTTACGGCAATATCATCGGGGGGATTATCCAGTTCCTTTAATGCTGAACCAACATGTATTTTTATTTGTTCAGCAGTACGCTCACCTATCATCAGGCTATGATAACGGCGCATGGCTTCCATTATATCACTTGTAAATTCATCACCGGCTATACGTATAGACTGGTCGCAAACAATACCAGCAAGGGCGATTACGGAAATACCGGTAGTACCGCCTCCAATATCTATGATCATGTTTCCGGTAGGCTCTTCAACGTCTATGCCAATACCGAGGGCGGCAGCCATAGGCTCATGTATCATATATACTTCCTTGGCTCCTGCCTGCTCTGCAGAGTCCCGTACCGCGCGTTTTTCAACCTCGGTGATACTGGATGGTATGCATATTACCATACGCCAACTGGGGGGAAACAGAGGTTTTTTAGGATAAACTAATTTTATCATTTCTCTCAGCATACCCTCGGCAGCATTGAAATCTGCGATCACTCCATCTCTGAGGGGACGTATGGTTTTAAGATTTTCATGTGTTTTTTCGTGCATCATCATAGCCTTTTTCCCAACTGCAACAATTTTATTTGTTGTTCGGTCAATAGCAACGATAGATGGTTCGTCAACGACTACCTGGTCGTTATGAATGATTAGTGTATTGGCAGTGCCAAGATCTATTGCGATTTCCTGTGTCAGAAATTTAAAAAAGCCTAAAAAACTCATTATGGCGGTAATTTTATGATAATCGCAAAAGTGCGAAAAAAGTAATGGTTTTACTCAATATTGGCAAAATTATGTAAATAATTATCCCCATAACGGTAAATTGTGAAACTTATGTATAAAATGTCAAATAAAATGAAATATCTTATTTATTTAATACAATATTC
>JBIOGX010000205.1:0-2321 GCA_044448445.1 Chitinophagales bacterium | reverse complement strand
ATTCTATAATAGCTTAATAACTGTTTAATTGATTCTATTCCGATTTTATCATTTGGAGTAAACAAATAGTAATCAAACATGTGGATTATGCACAGTACTTTTGATATAGTACTTTTACCGGCGGCCTGAGGGCCGATTAAAATATTGAACTTCCGAATCTCCACATCCAGGGATATAATTGGTCCAAAATTTTTTATTTTTAGATTTGCCTTCATTATCCAAAATTAGCTCAGTTTTTCGGCTAATATTACCGAATTCCAAAAGTAAATATATTCTTGATTGTAAGGAGTATAAAAACATGGCAATTTGTAAACGGGATATTAACTAATTGCAATTCCAGTATCTCCAGCATATATATTCTCTGTTATGACTATCTGTCACTTCTGCCAACTCATATCAAAACAAAATGTTAATAACGTGTGTATTTTTACACTGCCGTAACAGTAGGTCATATACTTGGCATACAATTTTCAGTAACTTTGATACAAACCACGTGATATGTTTGAAGATGATTTTAATGACGAAGAGTGGGGCCCGTTAGAAGAAACCCTGAGGAAGTACGAAGAAGTAAAGACTGGAGAATCGGTAAGTATATTAGATGAGGAAGAGTTTGAAAGGGTTATAGAATATTATTTCCAGAATAGTAACGAAGAACAGGCATTATTAGCCTGCGATATAGCAAGAACATATTATCCGTTTTCAGCATCTGTATTATTATTAAAAGCAGAAATACTTACCCAGTCCCAGAAATACGGGCAGGCGCTTAAAGCGCTGGAAGAACTGGAGCAATACGATAATAAGAATCTTGATGCGGTACTGCTTCGTTCTGATATATTGCTGGCCCAGTTCAAATATGACCAGGCTGCTCTTTGGCTGGAACAAAAATCGGCCGATTACCAGGGCAAGGAGAAAATAGAAATACTGCTTGAATTATCAGACGTATATGACGAAAGTGAAGAATTTGATGCGGTATTTGATACCCTGAAACGTGTTATTAAAATAGAACGCCGCAATGAAGAAGCCCTGCAGAAAATTTGCTTCTGGGCTGAGTTTACACAGCGTCTTGAAGAAAGTGTTACGCTCCACACACAGATCACTGATAATGATCCCTATAATGCGCTCGCATGGTTTAACCTTGGTGCGGCATATCAGGGCCTGAAAATGTATGAAAAATGTATTGATGCTTATGAGTATTGCGTAGCCATTGATGAAAAGTTTGAATTTGCATATCGTAACATGGCCGACGCCTATATGCGGCTAAAATGGTATGAACGGGCGCTTGAAGTGCTCGAAAAACACATTGAGATAGCCAAGCCGGAAGATGTGATATTCGAAGCTATGGGTTATTGCTGGGAAAAGCGCAAAGACTTTAACCGCGCCCGCCAGTTTTATCGCCAGGCATCACAACTAAGCCCGCAGGACGATGGCATCTTTTATAAAATAGGAGAAACTTATGCCCGTGAAAAACAATGGGAAAAGGCGGTGAAATCATATTCGGTAGCCTTGCACCTGGATAAAGACAATGCCGCTTACTGCCTCGCCATAGGTAATTGCCTGATGGAGATGGATGTAAAAAGCGAAGCGCTGGTATGCTACCTCAATGCCGTGAGGCTGAAGCCCGGTAATAAAAGTACATGGTTGGCATTGGTCCGCGGATTATTTATAACAGGGTACTACCAGGAAGCTATCACGCAACTGGCTGTGGCGCGTGAGCATTGCGGCGATAAGGGCGACTTTTATTATTATCATGCAGCTTCCTTATTTGAGCTTGGCAAGGCAAAAGAAGCAATGCTACAGTTGGAGAAAGGATTAAGAGTATCCCCGGCCCGCATAAAAATGTTTACAGAATTAAATCCTGAATACATGCTTCGCAGCTCTGTAACAGAGCTTATCGGGAAGTATAAGAAGAAGTAAAAGGATTAGTGATAAAACGCAATATCTATTCTGTATTCTATTTTATTAAAATTCACATGATTTATATCAGTTCACTACCTATGCGAATTGTATAGCTTTATGCCTCTTGTAAAAAGACGTATTTTATGCTTTACGCAATACTAACTTACCTCGTACCGTCAGCAATATTCCTGTATTTTATCTGCCATTATGAAGGAGAAAATTTGCCTGAGAAATTCGGAAAACTTGGGGATAATAAACAGAATGATTAAGAACAACTATTGACAAAGCCGGTAAACCAAATCCTGCATCACTTTAAGAGTATGTATTTATTTTTCGAGTCTTATCCAATTATCAAAAATAGTAAAATAAAATTCCCCACATTAAAATTACATCGGCACATCTATCCGTATCTGCTTGGAGAATAT
>JBIOGX010000204.1:0-2363 GCA_044448445.1 Chitinophagales bacterium | reverse complement strand
TAATTATAAAGTCTAATAAAAGTAGGAAAGACAGGCAGAGCATGGTAAAAGGTTGGAAAACCTTAAAAGAATTAACCTGGAATGCCGGTTTATACACAAAAAATAAATCCCCCGAAATTTCGGGGGATTTATTTTTTAAAAAGACTTGGGAAAAATTACTTTGCAGCTTTTTCAGTCTTTTTAGTTTCTGCCTTTTTAGCTTCAGCCTTTTTGGGTTCAGCTTTCTTTTCATCCTTTTTAGGAGCTGCAGTTGCAGTTGCATTTGCTGCTGCGGGTGCTGCTGCTTCCTTTTTAGGAGCCTTTTTCTTGCCTTCTGCTTTTTTAGGAGCATCCTGAGCGAAACTTAAAGAACCCATAACAAGAAGGGCTACGACTGTTGTGAAGATTTTTTTCATTTTGTGTGATTTTTGGCAAAGTTAATAATAAAATGTCAATTACAAAAACATGAGGGATATTTTTTAAGTAAATTATTTCAAAATAAATATTATAAAAAAATATTAAATTTAAAATCACATCGTTCCTTACAGTATAACAATAACCTAAACTTTAACGGCGCCGGCGTACATCTGCTCTATAATACGCACCACTTCGCGGCCTTCTTCGGCGCTGGTCATTACGGCATGGTTGTGGTAAAGTACATCCACTACGTTTTGTATCACCTTGTCGTGGTTGCTCATAGATCCCTGGTACAGGCCGTAGTCGTTGGCCTTAGCGGTAATATTGATGTGGGGAAGGGTAGCCGCTGCCAACTTTTGATATTCTATTGTGTTCAGGTATTGTCCGCCGATCTTCACGGTTCCTTTTTCGGCAAATATCGTAATAGAGCCTTCCATATTGCGCTCGTAAGCGCAGGTAGTGAAGTTAAAGTTGATGATTGCGTTATTCGCCGCCTTCATTACAAAGCTACCCGTATCCTCGACCTCCGTATTATGCTTGTGCGCAAAATTATGTACCCATCCCTGTGCATCTTTAACAGGGCCATTGAGATAATATAGTATATCCACAAAATGGCTGAACTGCGTGAACAGGCAACCGCCGTCTTTATCTTTTTTCCCGCGCCAGTCGCTACCGGCATAGTAGGCGTCGCCACGGTTCCAGAAGCAATTTACCTGCATCATGTATATCTCGCCCAGGTCATTATTAGCGATCAGTTTTTTTACTTCCTGCACCGGAGGGTTATACCGGTTTTGCTTGACTGCGAAAATAGTCTTGCCTGTCTTATTAGCGGCAGCTATCATCCTGTCGCACTCGGCAATACTAATGGCCATTGGCTTTTCAACCACTGTATGCCTGCCTGCCTGCAATCCCATTATGGTGTGCGGCTCGTGCAGGTAATTCGGGGTGCATACGCAGAGTACATCAGAAGGAATGCTCTCCAGCATCTGCCTTAGGTCGGAATAAAAAGCCACTCCGGCAGGTACCTGGCTTTTCAGAGAAGGAGCAATATCGCAAACCGCTACCAGTTTGGTATCCGGGTTGTGCATAATATGCTCCGCATGGCGGCGGCCTATGTTACCAAAACCTACTATGGAAAAAAGAATATTTTCAGGCATGAAGTAGTCAAAAGTAAAAAACCTAAACGTAATTGTTGTGCGGCCAACAGAAAAAATGTTATTTCTTCCTCACAGAAACCCCGTCATGCTCTATTGTTAATACCTCTTCATCTATCAATTCCCTGATAAATTCCAAAGCCTGTTCTTTCATTTTAGCAGAGTAGGGGGCTACCAATTGCTGAAGTGGCAGGTGTCCCTGTTGCAGGATGGCCTCTAATAATTCTTTTTTAAAATCTTTGGTGGTAACAACTTTGTCTTGTTTATTCTGGCATATATCGCAATGCCCGCAGTCTTTGTGCGGTTGCTCGCCAAAGTAGGAAAGAAATACGCGCTCCCTGCATATACTGTTATTTTCAAGGAAGGAAATCATGGCTTCGGTGCGTGCCTCATGCCGTTTGCGTAAAATATGTATGCGGTTCAGGTCTATGATCAGGTGGCGGCTATCCACACGGTAATGATGAAAGAATAGCTGCGGCCCTTCGCCGGGTTTGTTGTATGCTAATATTTCCATCTTACTAAGCCGTTCAAGCGCCTGCACCACCTCGTCCTGTTTCATTTTAAGCTGCTTTGCTATAGCAGATTCCCTTACTGAGGTAGGGAAGTGAAAGATGGTATTGTACATCCGCAACAGGCCAACCGTTACATAATGCAGGTTAGGATGCACTTGTTCCAATTGATCTAAAGTATGCCGGTCTGTGATAAATTGTACGGTAGCGGGGCTGTAAACCGCTTCGCTTAGTGTCCAAAGCCCCTCCTGCTCCAATAGTTTCAGTGCATGGAGCGCGGGATTGGCTTGTAAAGAGAATTTAT
>JBIOGX010000203.1:0-2368 GCA_044448445.1 Chitinophagales bacterium | reverse complement strand
GGATGTAATAGATAAGCTCGGTGACCCTGATATGCCGCATAGCACCATTTCTTCAGTTGTTAGAATACTGGAAAAGAAAGGTTTTGTAGATCATAAAGCTTATGGCAAAACGCATGAATACTTCCCCATTATTACCAAAGAAGAATACGCAAAGCATGGTGTAAAAAGCCTGGTAGAAAAATACTTCAGCGGCTCACCCAAAAAATTAGTGAGCTTTCTGGTACAAAGCGAGGATATGAATTTAAAAGAGTTGAACGATTTGATGAAAACATTAGATAACCCAAAAAAGAAATGATATGCTCCAATATCTCTTAAACACTACCGCAATCTGGCTCATCAGCCTGGTAATGTTTGATATATTCCTGCGCAGGGAAAGTTATCATGGGTATAACCGCTTTTACCTGCTGTTTACCTTCCTGCTTGGGGCTTTTTTGCCACTGTGGCAGTGGCAGGATAATGGCAGGATATATGAGACAGCAATAGGGAAACCCTTACACCAGGTGATAACTGCCAAGCAAAGTATAGTTACGGCGACAACACCTGCTGCTGCTGTCAATTGGCAACAATGGCTTACTATCCTTTATTTAGCAGGAGTATTAGTAGCGCTTTGTTTACTGATTATTGAAATTATTAAGCTGGTTACTGTTTATCGCTCCGGTAAAAAGTCTCAGCAAGTTGGTTGGACAATTATTGAAACAGGTAAAGAACATGCGCCTTTCTCTTTTCTGAATACGCTCTTTGTATGCAGCAGGCAACAATATAATGATGATGAATGGAGCATGATAATAGCTCATGAAAAACGGCATACAATACTATTTCATATCGCAGACCTATTATTGATGCAAACGGCCCGGATTGTGTTTTGGTTTCACCCGTTAGTATATCTATATAACAAACACCTGCTCCTGGTACACGAGTACCAGGCGGACAATGCTTCATCTCAACAGCCACAAGTATATGGCAGGTTCCTAGTAGAACAGGCCGTTCTACAGTCAGCCCCTGCCCTTTCTCATTCATTTAATCGTTCACCCATAAAAAAACGTATCCTTATGCTTACACGCAGATCATCTACGGCTGCAAAAAGTAAAATATTGGTATTTATACCGCTGCTCTTAGTTTGTATCATTTGCTTCTCTCAGAATACTTACTCAAACCGGCCCAAAAAAGAAGGCAACATCTGTATATACAAAGGCAACACAATAGAATTTTTAGCCCCTAAAAAACCGGGCAGCTATTTGTATACCGATGAGGTTACAGGTCAATCCTATCGGAAACCCATTAGTTGGCCTATGCCACCTATAAAAGTAAATGGAGCAAAAGTTTATGACCCCTCTAAAGATAAAAACGTTACGCCACCCGTATTCAAGTCAACCTACAAAAGCCATATTGATTTTATTATCAGGAATGCTGAAAAAGAAATATGCGAATTGGATAATGGAGAATATTCCCTTTTAGTGGAAGACGTGGTTATTGATGAAAAAGGCAAGGTCGTGTATTTCGACAATAATGGAGTATTCCAAAATGGGAAGGACATAGACGCCCAGAAGGCACAAAAACAAAAGATCGACAACAAGATCGATGATCTCATGAATAAAGCACCTTTATATGAACCTGCATCGGCGAATGACAAACCTGTCCCATTCCTTATTAATAGTCTAAGCTGCTTTACTTATGGATATACCTATGGTTGGGAATTCACAATAAAAGATCATAAAATAGTATGGGATATTACTACCGGAACAACGCCACCTGCACACGATAAATAACCTTCAAAATCTAAAACTGATATCATGACACACACTAAAAATAAAATAACAACCACGTTTGTATTGCTCCTGGTATGTGCTACCTGCTATTCAAATATTAGCTTTGCGCAAAAACCAATTGAAAAAAAGTCCTCATCAGTAACATTTGGGGGCATTGTTGGCGGCTCACTGCCCCTTCAAAAAATACTCGATAACCCAATAATAACTCCCAAAGATCCGAACTGCGAGGTTACCGATTTTACTATATCCTTCATGCCCGACGGTGGCGAATACTGGGGCCCATTTAAAATAAACGGATCTAAAATGACCAAGAACCAACTCAGCTATCTAAGCGAGTTTACCAAATTAAAAGTCAGGGTTTTTATTGAAGATATTCATCTGAAATGTAAGAACGGGGATACCTCTATAGCTAGCGCGGTCATCATTACCTCAACACCTTAGTTATGCTGCAATATCTCTTAAACACAACCGCTATCTGGCTAGTAAGCGCATCGGGAATATCCGGCTTTTTTGAATGTATAACCGCTGAATAGAAAAAGAATAATATTTTCTGTACCTTACCATTATCATTCACTGCTAAAACATACGCTTATGTTTACGCT
>JBIOGX010000202.1:0-2452 GCA_044448445.1 Chitinophagales bacterium | reverse complement strand
GTCGTAAGTTTTACCGTTTGTGAAATCGAATATAGAAGAAAGCTGCATTTCGTTTTCGGTAATAGTGCCGGTTTTATCAGTACAAATAACCGTTGAGGCGCCCAAAGTTTCTACCGTATAAGGACTGCGGGCAATTACCTTCTTTTTATACAAATGATAAGCTCCTAATGCCATAAATGTACTGAAAGCAACCGGTATTTCTTCAGGCAAAACAGACATTGCGATTGTTAATCCATGCAACAAACCCTGGAGAATACTTTTTGATAAATAATAATTAATAACCCATACTACAATAAAAGCAATCACACCAACACTTAACATGGAGCGTACAAAACTCTTAATTTGTACCTGGAGCGGGGTTTTTGGCTCTTCAATTTCCTGTAATGACTGGCCAATCTTACCGAGCGATGTTTGTTTTCCGATTGCTGTTACCCTGCCAACACATGATCCGGTGGCAATACTTGTTCCCTGGAAGATCAGGTTATTGTTGCCTGCAACCTCTTTAAAAACAGGCATAGACTCTCCTGTCAATATACTTTCATTCACCGAAAAATCATACAATTCAACTACCTCAGCATCGGCAGGAATAATAGTGCCTTCTTCAACAATAATCAAATCCCCGATGACAATATCGTCCGGGACAATTTCTACAGTTTTTCCATTTCGGATAACTTTCGCATGTGGCGCTGATAGCTTTTTTAAAGCATCAACAGCGCTGCGGCTTTTATTTTCCTGGTAAATGCCAATACCGGAAACAAAACCCAGCGCAATTATCATCACTATTCCATCGCCAAATGATCCGAGCAAAGAATATACAATAGCCGCACAAACAAGGATAACAAAAAGAGGCTCTGTAGTAATTTCTTTTACAACCTCCCAAAACCGGTTTGGTTTTTCTTCATCTATAACATTAGCTCCAAACCGTTCCCTGTTCAGCATAACTTCTTCATCGCTCAATCCTGCCAGGTTTGCACTAGTCATAATAGTTAGAGGTATTGTTTTATTTTGCTGCTTTTTTATTCCGTTTTGCTTCTTTTTTGAAATAGCCCTTAGTTAAAAAGTTATGCTTTAATGCCTCCATGTCCTGGTTAAACGCTGCCGTTCCTTTTTCAATATTGGTCATGCTGTTATTCAATTTTGTAACCAATGCTGTATCCCTCAATACAGCATGAACAGCGCCATGCCCATTAGAAATGTCCTGCTGCACCAGCCTTACCAAGCTGTCTGCTCTTTCTAAGATCACCTTAGATTCCTTTGAAGCATCGTTAATATTTGCAATGGCCTGCTTCATATCTTCAGCAACTTTTTTATCAGTAAGCAGCACGCCGGCAGGACCTTTACCATCCTGCATGTCTTTAGCCATATTATCAATCGCTCCCGACAATTCTTTTATTCTCACGGTGGCATCCCTGATATTGGACATGGATATTTTAAGGTTCTGAGGAAGCGTTGTATCATTCAGTACACTCCATAGGGCATTGCTGTTGTTTATCTTATCTACTGTTACTATAAGCCTTTCTGACAGCACCTTTACATTATTATTCGTGTTGGAAAGAGTTTCCATCATTTCGTCGGTGTAAGGAACCTTTTTAGTATAAAGCAATCCGCCCTCAACGATTTCCGGCGCCGGGATTCTGTTGGGAGTGAGATTAATAACTTTATTGCCCATAAGTCCATCATTGCCTATTGCGGCAATAGTATTCTGATGAATGTAAGGTTTTATCTTTTTATTGATCAGTAAGGTTACTTCAATGGTTGTGTCATCCATCACCTGTATTTTACTCACTGTACCGGCCTGTATCCCTGAATACCGCACATTGTTGCCGGTTACAAGTCCGCTAATGTTATTAAATCTGACCCGGACATTAAAATTGGATCCAAAAAAATTCTGATTCTTCCCTATGAGGTATAAAGAGACAATAAGAATCAGCAGGCCTGCAGAAACAAATATGCCTAATCTTATATTATTTAGCGTTTCTTTTGTCATATAGTTCTATTCAAAAAATTGTTTAACATTATTATCATTAGATTGCTCCAACTCTTCATAAGTTCCCTGCGCATAGCAAGCGCCTTCAATAAGCACTGCAATACGGTTGCCCGTTCTTTTCACACATTTCATATCATGTGAGATGATAATGGAAGAAGCCCTGTACTTTTTTTGCACTGCGGTGATCAATGTACTTATTTCCCTGCCCGTTACCGGGTCAAGGCCGCTTGTGGGTTCGTCATATAGTATGATCTCAGGTTTAAGAATCAAGGTACGCGCCAGTGCAATACGCTTTTGCATGCCCCCTGAAAGTTCGGAAGGCAACATATCAACGGTATGGGATAACCCAACATCATGAAGCGCTTCCATAACACGCTCCTTAGCTTCCTGACGTGACAGGTGTTTCAGATGCCGCCTCATTGGAAATTCAAGGTTTTCTCTTACCGTCATTGAATCATACAAGGC
>JBIOGX010000201.1:0-2458 GCA_044448445.1 Chitinophagales bacterium | reverse complement strand
TGCAGTGCAACTGACACTATACACCTATCTGACAGCACAGTATCCGATCTTGACCTACCCAATGCATTTTCTCCCGAGGGTGCCAATAAACTTTTCAAAGTAATAGTAACAGGAAATGTAACCTTGCACTACTTCAGGATATACAACCGTTGGGGCGCTATGGTTTATGAAACCAATGATATAACTGCGGGGTGGAATGGCAAATATAATGAAGCGCCTCAGCCATTTGATGTTTATGTTTACCAGGTGGAGGCCGTGCGTGACGATGGAAATGTGATCAGAAAGGATGGAAATGTGACGCTGATAAGATAGGGATCTCTCCCGGCCTCTCCAAAGGAGAGGTGAAGTCGAATCAAAAACTAGATAAATCACGTTAAGGCGAGACCTGTTAGTTACCATTCTATTTCTGTTCTAATTTATTAACAGCAACGGTGTACCTATTCATCAAGTACACCGTTTCTCTTTTTGTTATGGCATTGTCTTTAGTGATAAACTATCCGCATACCGAGGCGGAGGGCTATGTCTCTTTCGAGCTGGGCGCCGCGGCTTTCCTGCCAATCGTGAAGCAGGTGCACTTCATCACATTCGAGCATATTCTTAATGTCGCTACGTACGGCATCATCCCATGGCTGTGAGTCGTCGGTAACCGATACGGGTTTTACCACATGGTAGCCCATTCGTGTAAGCTGGTTGGCTATAACGTTAAATTTGTCTTTCACATGGCCTTTAGGTAGGCCGGTGATCTTTCCGGCTATGTATGCTGTCTTGTTCATAAATCTGAATTTTAGCTGTGAGTGATCTGTTATATATTTTTAAAAATCGTGCCAAGAACCTCTCTCCTATGGAGAGGTGAGGTCGAGTGATATCCGTAACCACAATTATTAGGAATAGTGATTAATGATTTAAATAAAGAAAGACATGAGCGCACTCAGAAACTTAGGTTTTACGTGGACTGGCCGATGTTTGGGTTTACCGGATCTTGCATTTGCTATAAAAGTGAGGAGCATCTCGTGCTTCTGTTGCTTTCTCGTTTTCATAAAATGTTACTTTTTTAATAATTACGCGGCTTTTTTTGCTTCTATATAAAATAATTCATCCTGCACCACCTGTACCCCAATTCGCACCAGCAAGGGAGCAACATGCTCCTTGTGGCGGTCTGCAAGCAAGAGGTCCTTGGCCGGTTCCTCAACACAGCGGACATAGGCGGGCAGTTTTTCTTTCAGTTCTTTCAGCACTTTTTTCCAATCAGCGCCCTTTGCTGTTTTTAAACGGGGCGTACCGAGCCTAAATCCGGCTATAGCATCTGCAGTGCCTATACTCCTGTTCCTGCCAAAGAGCGTTTCCTTATTACTGAGGCAGTAGGATTGTACTATTTCAAAAGCTTTGGCCTTGCCCTGCGCAAGGCATACCAGTTCATCCTGGTATTTTTCCAGAAGTTCGTTTACTTCTGCTTCCACTGTTTTGTTTATCTCTGCTTCCCTGCGTTCGGCAAAGGCATAATTTGACATTGCTTCTTCAAACTGGGCAGTGGTTATATTTGTTGATCGATTTTTAGCGTTCCTTATTTTCATACTTATGGTATTGAAACCTTTCCCTTTTAAGCACTATAATAATTGTGTGCCACGGGAAATTTGGTGTTAGTTAATCATGTTTTCTTTTCAGGACAATGTCATTTTGTTATGTGCGATACTTTCGGCATCGTGTAGTTTTTCTGTTTTTGCTATAAACGTTTGATTCTTTCAGGACCATGCTGCGAGGCTGCTCATTTTTTTCAGCAGGCCATCTACTATGATAACGGCATATTTATCGCTGCTGATATCAAGCATGTTCCATAACTGGTGAAAGGCAATAGCTTCGGTGCCGGAGAGGTGCAACAAATAAGTTTCCTGGTTTAGTTTCAACATATTGTTTAATCTATGCTTTAGTTCTCCGAGGTATTCTTTCAACAATCTCTGGTGATCATTTGCCGGTTTGAATTCTTCCAGCATTTCTTCACATATTTCCAGCAATGCCTGCGCCCGCTGTGCGCTGATGCGAATCCTTATTCCTCTGTTCTTAGCCATATATTTACTGATTTTAGCGCTGTGTTATATTTTTTCAAAAACCGCGGGTCGCCGGTAGTAATAAGATCATAGGCTCTTGACAACCCGCTTATTACAGAAGTATGGTCCTGCCCACCGAAAAGGGCGGCCACCTGGTGCAGCGTTATTTTTGGAAAATTGCTACGCAATAATACCGCAGCGATGAAGCGCAGTTCTACAATACTGCGGATACGGGTCTTCATTCTGTAACATGCCGGATTCATATCCAAAGCTATTGCGATTACCTTAAGCATCTTTTCGGGAGTCTTGAGGGTGTCATCAACAGGTTGCAGCACTATGGTAACTTGCATTCCTGTTTTATTTTTTATTTGCTGGCGAGCCGACCGGGCTATATGGCGTGCGGTGGTCATCTGTTG
>JBIOGX010000200.1:0-2492 GCA_044448445.1 Chitinophagales bacterium | reverse complement strand
GTTCTGATGCGCTTGCAGGCGTGGTAAACTTTATCCCGACCCCGCCGGCGCCGGATGGTAAAGTAACAGGAGAAGTTGGAAGTGATTATCAGGCAAATAATGGCCAAATAGGTGCAACAGGTATGCTATCGGGAAATAAAAATGGCTTTTACTGGCTCGGCAGGGTATCGCATAAGGAGGCAAAAAATTACCAGGACCCTATAGATGGCAGGGTATATGGAACTAACTATAACGAAACAGATGCCACCGGGTCATTTGGCCTGAACAAAAAATGGGGATTTGCCCATCTTGACCTCACTTTGTTCAATAATTTACAAGCCATACCTGACGGGAGCAGAGATTCAGTAACAAGACAATTTACCAAACAGATAACCGAAGCGGATACTTTCAGGCCTGTTGTTCCTAACAGCGAATTGAACACTTACAAAATACCTGTGTTGCACCAGCATATACAACACTACCGTGTGCTGTCGTCCAGCAGTTTTGATGTGTGGAACGGGCGGCTGATTGTTGATGCAGGTTTTGAGCGTAGTGTACGCAGGGAGTTCAGCCATCCTGAAGATCCGGATGTTGCGGGGCTTTACCTGCAATTGAATTCCTACACTTACAACCTGAAATATCACTTAAACAGCATTTACGGATGGGAGTTTACTTTTGGCCTGAATGGTATGTACCAGGCAAATGATGTAGCAAAAGGCACGGACTTTATTATCCCTTCTTATCACCAGTTCGACATAGGGCCTTTTGTGGTTTTCAAGAAAAATATAGGTAAGCTCGATATTGCAGGAGGCATACGGTTTGATAGCCGTACATTCAACAATGACGCTTTATTTGTTGATACTACTGCCCGGCTTCCCATCGCAGTAGGTAACAATTTTACCGGCGCTGATAAAATTTTTACTGATTACAACCATACATTTTCGGGCATGTCATATAGTTTGGGGCTTACCTATATTTTATCAAAGCAAGTGGCATTAAAAGCAAATATCGCACGTGGTTTCCGTGCCCCAAACATTGTGGAAATATCGGCGAATGGAGTACATCCCGGCACCGCTATTTACCAGCTTGGTAATGATAATTTCAAACCTGAGTTCAGCCTGCAGGAGGACATTGGGATGGAATTTGCTTCAGACCACCTGTCCATAAACGTTTCTGTGTTTAACAATGACATTGCAAACTATATTTATAACCAGAAAGTGCTTACTGCCCGGGGAAAAGACTCAATCATTGTACAAGGTAACCAGACCTATCAATTCCGCGCTTCAAGCGCGCGCTTATATGGCGGTGAGGCATCTATAGACATTCACCCTCATCCGCTCGACTGGCTGCATTTTGAAAACAGTATATCAGTAGTATATGCCTTGAATGAAGGAGGGAATGGCATAAAAATAACCGACAGCAACAGGTACTTGCCTTTTATTCCGCCGCTGCATGGCGTTTCTGAACTTAGGGCGAATTTTAAACATCCGGCAAAATATTTACAGAATACATTTATTAAGGTGCAGTTGGTCATTTATGCAAAACAGGACAGGGCTTATCTTGAGAATAATACGGAAACGCCTACGCCGGGCTATACTTTATTTAATGCAGGCATAGGCTCTGATATTATTAGTCACTCAGGGAAAACAATTTTTAATATTGCCCTCTTTGCCAATAATCTTTTTGATGTTGCTTACCAGGATCATCTGAGCAGGCTTAAATATTTTGAAGAATATCCTACTGATCCGCGCGGGCGCCCCGGTATATACAATATGGGAAGAAATATAGGGATTAAACTTTCTGTGCCATTTAATCTCAAATAGCGTTAAATATTTAGTAAATTGCATAAGAAGTTTAACAATGAAAAGACTTTTATTTATAACGTTCCTGTTTTTTGCATCGTATAATAGCTTCAGCCAGGCATATATTCCTATACCCACTGATAGCGCTGTATGGAGGTATAGAATGTTTAATTATGATTACCAGGACCAGGTAATGGATTGCATTTTGTTTTTAAACGGGACAGACACCATTGCACACGGGATTACCTATCATACAATAATGTCGCGTGCATACAATAGGGTAGTACCTCACGGTTATGTTCCTCCTGTAGTATCAGTTGATGCAGGTAACTCTGACGTATATTATGGAGCAATAAGAGAAAACGGGAAACAGGTTTTTCTTTTACAAGTTTCCGGCGAGCAATTGATATTTGATTATAATGCAGCAGTAGGAGATTCTATCCCGGTATACTCAGGTAAAAAAAAGATTACGTCTATTGACTCTGTTTTTTTAGGTGGCGTTTATCATAAGCGTTTTCTTACCACAGATACTGCTTATTATGCAATAGAGGGAGTGGGGAGCAGCGAGGGGCTTATCCCCGGCCTTAATGATGGAACAGGTATTGTAGAGTTTATGTGTTTTACTCATTCCCCTGTTACCTATTCACCGGATACTACCGTACCATGCACTTACGTTTATCCTGTTGGGTATGTATCAGCTATCTATAATGT
>JBIOGX010000199.1:0-2582 GCA_044448445.1 Chitinophagales bacterium | reverse complement strand
TTCTAATGTTGGTGTATATGTTTACCATAAATAATTGGGTGGTTATTGTATTGCAGAATATGCTTTCGGTGTTCAATATTTATTATTCACGAAAGATATTGCTCCGCATAGGCTATGAAAAAACGTACGACTGGTTTTTGATGCTATTCATAATGGCCTATCCTGCACAATTCATAAATGCAAATACAATTGCCCCGGATATTTTGTTGCAAACATTTACCCTGCTATACATCGGTAATTTTATTTCACTTTTTCAAAAGAAGCAGCTTAAATATGCCATATACATGAGCCTTTCACTCGCTGCGGGCTTGTTCGTGAAGCCTGTTCTGTATCCGTTTGCTATTGCTCATGTGTTTATTGTTATCGCTACTGCTGCCCGTCATAAAATGTTGCTGCAACGTATAGTGCTTGTGGCCATATTCCCACTTTGTGCTGTGCTCGCCTATAATTATTGGAATTATACCCGTACTGATAAATTTCATTTCTCAAGCAACCAGGCTTTCAATGCAGTATTTTATTTTCATTCTTTTTTTAGTTCTAGATATGGAACAGACAGCGCACAACATTTTTTACAGAATGAACGAAAGAATATAGCAGCGATACCGGACTATAAAGACCGCTATGACTATGCCAACGAACGCGGAGTGGAACTGCTGAAACAAAATTTTGTGCCCTATATGCTGTACCATTTGAAACATAGCGCGCGGATACTAATAGAGCCGGGAAAAGGTGAACTGGACCTGTTTACAGGACAGCTTACTTATGGCAATCTGTATCACGGAGCGCAAACCGGTTTTTATGCGACATTAAAAAATAAAGGCTGGAGCGGAATGCGCGAGTACCTGCGTAGCAACCAATCTATGCCGATTGTTATTTTTGTGCTGTTGATTAATTGTATAAGGTTAATTGGCCTGATAATCTTTTTCATTAATAAAAGGATACACTGGCTGATACGACTGTTTACTTTTACAATTATAGCATACTTTGCTGTTGCTGCGGGGCCTATTGCAAATACCAGGTATTTTTTACCGGTATCGTTATTGGTCATTGGTTGTGCTGTGATGGGGTATTCGGAAATAATCAATAGAAGGACAAACAAATTATCGGCAGGCTAATGCAGGCAATACGAAAATATACACCATTCTTTACCTCAGCGCTGCTGATGTATGTGTTGTTGTTTTTTATTTATCCGCATTACCAATATTATATAGATCCTGATGGCGTTTCTTACCTCACTATTTCTAAAAGATATGCTGCCGGCGATTTTCAAAAAGCTGTGAACGGCTACTGGAGCCCATGGAGTTGCTGGTTAACCGCATTACTAATAAAAGGTGGAATTGAGGCTATTCCGGCATCTGTGATAATAAATACAATAGGCGCAACCGGCTTCTTATTTATCTCCCAATCTTTCTTCCTGAGGGTTAATATCATTAATAAATTGCAGTGGTTATTGAACATCACACTTGCCCTCTTCCTTTCTTATGCAATATTCGGGCAGTCCTTTGATGATCTGTGGGAGTGTTTCTTTCTGCTTGCAACATTAAGGTTAATGCTTGCAGATAACTTCGTTAAAAAGCCTGTGCTTTGGATTGCATCTGGGGTAATAGGTGCGCTGGCATATTTTGCAAAGGCATATTCCTTTCCTTTTTTTATACTTAACACTGTTTGTTGTGTTTACTTTATCTGCAAGGATAATAAAGCACAATGGTTAAAAATATCGCTCACCTCCATAATCACAATGTTTGTATGCAGCCTGCCATGGATAATGGCGCTGCATAATAAATACGGTATATGGGCAACTTCAACCGCAGGCCCGCTGAATATGTCATGGTATCTTGTAGGGCATCCGCATTGGAAGGAAGGGGTTGATCTATTGATCCCTCCCGCATACCCGGACAGTCCTTATTATTGGGAAGACCCATGGTTTGCTAATGGAGACACCCCGCACTTCTGGAACTCATGGCAATTGTTCGGGAGGCAATTGCTCAAAATCATCCATAACCTTTACAAGTTGTTGGTGAGTATGGTTCAATTATCCGTTTTCTTCCCGTTAATTACTGTAGTTCTGATCAGGTTTGTAAGTAATAACAAGGCAAGAGTTACAACTGCTCCGGCATTTATTGTTGCGTTATCCTTTCTTATATTTCCCCTGGGTTATGTACTTATAAACTTTGAAGCCAGGTACATTTGGTATATGCTCCCATTAAGTATGCTTGCAGGTAGTTTATTTATTCAGAATCACCTTTCCGGGAAAAGCTATTCAAGGATATTACCCTTGGTATTTTCAATCGGGTTTCTCATTTATCCTGCCTGGAATATGGTAATAATGTTTCACCTTGGTAAGGATGAATATGATATTGCAAAAAAAATTAAATTAGCTGATATTCATGGTTCATTTACAGGAAATATCCATCCACGGTTCATGTCCAGGTTGGCTCTGTTGTATCGTCCTGAAAAAAGTTTACACTTAAAAAGTGTAAATTATGAAAAAAGGCAAAGCATTAAATGGTCGTAAGGGACAAAAAGGCAGACCTTCCAAGTATGATAATGCATTAAAACGCAAAATAGCAAAACAATATCTT
>JBIOGX010000198.1:0-2584 GCA_044448445.1 Chitinophagales bacterium | reverse complement strand
GTCTTTATATTGCTCTGATAGTTTTTCCAGCGCTTCATATTGTGGAGTAAAGCCACATTTTGACGCAGTGTTTACAATGAGTATTTTCTTCCCTCTGAACTGTGAAAAATCTATAATACTGCCGTCTAATGCGGTTACTTTAAAGTCATAAATGCTTTTAGGAATATTTTGAGGAGGTGCAAAAAAGAAGGAGAAGAATAGAAGCATGATATTTAACAGCATTTTGAATATTTATTCAAATTTTAATAAAGAGACTACCAAATTGTATGAATAATGTGTTTATTAGTTGTTACTAAATAAATGGCCGCCTGTGTATATTCCTGATGGATAAAACTGTCAGGGTATTACCTGAAACGAGATAAATTACTAAATATGGAAACCGCTCAACTTTTATATCACGTAGCATTTTAGAGGTCTGCAAATAACTGTAATAAAAAGGCGTTTCGGCTATTTTGTTATAGCTTTTTTCTAATTCGATTAATAGAGATTCACCTAAACCTGCCCGGATATTTTCATAATAGTTGTAGGCATCCGTTTCTTCTTGTTGAGCATCGGCTGTCAGGATTAAATTATACTTCATTGGTTTTTTCTTTGCCGCCTGATGATATTATGTGATTCCTCCACAGTATAAGTTTTAGTTTCACCTTTTAGATATTTTTCAGCACGCTCATGCAGCATATTTAGTTCTTCAGTTGTATATGCATATTGAGGTTCCATATCATTTTGCAGAAGAGTATAAAGCGCTTCTATTTTTTTATCATCGGTAACATCTATATATTGATGAAGTTGTTGTCTTATTGCTGTGTTTGTCATAACTTATGCTTTGTACAAATTTACTTATTTTTTCTAAGGCCATCCAATGTGGTTACTTTAAAGTCATAAATGCTTTTAGGTATATTTTGGGGAGGCGCAAAAAAGAAAGAGAAGAATAGAAACATGCTGTGACTCATTGTTTACGTAATTCTTCTCCAAAATTACCCTATTTAACCAATTACCCAATTAACCATATAACTTAATTGAGCCATTGAGCTATTGAGTAATTGAGCCATTATAGCTATTTTTGGGCATAAATGAACATCCGCGCACTCCATTTTCTGTTATTGGCTATAATAGGTATCTGTGCCGGGTGCGCTAATATTACGGCTCCTACGGGCGGTAAAAAGGATAAAACACCCCCAAAACTTGTTTCCATAGATCCTGCTGATTCCCTAAACAATACCAGGGTGAAGCGCATTGAAATGCACTTTGATGAGTATATAACGGTTAGTGACGTCTCAAAAGAAGTCCATATATCGCCACTGCTATCCATAGACCCTACGGTAACCGGCCTCAATAAGCATGTTATCGTTAAGATAGTGGATTCCCTGCTCGATAGTAACACTACCTATCGTATTTCTTTCGGGAACGCCATAAAAGACCTGCATGAGGGTAATCCTTATTCCGGGCATACTTATACATTCAGCACAGGCGCTTATTTTGATTCTTTACAGTTGCAGGGTAGTGTTATTAACGCGGCCACAGGCCTACCTGATACAGACAACGTAATAGTCACATTATATAGTGCAACGGAAGGGGATAGCGCTGTCGTCCGCCATAAACCAAAGTATATAACCCGCCCCAATGCGAAAGGGGCATTTATATTCAAAGGCTTGCCACACCGCCGCTTCCGCATATATGCGCTTAAGGACGCGAATGCTAATCTTATTTATGATGGCCCGGCTGGAGGAGAGATGATCGCCTTTATGGATAAAACCGTAACTCCGGGAGATACTACAGCAGAGCCGGTAAAATTGAGGATGTTTGCTGAAATACCCGATACGGCCACTAAAAAAAGTATGGATTCAGTGGCTAAAAAGCCCAGGGTCGGAAAGTCTAAAGAAAGCACTACGGAAGCCCTGGCTTATTCAGTAAATATCGATACCTCCAATATCAACAAAAGGTCTTTCGACATCACGCATCCGGTAAGTGTTGTTTTCAGCAAACCCCCTGTGCTGCATACAGATAAGATAAAACTCAGTTACGACAGCTTGGGTATTACTGTTTCGCCTGATGTATCCATAACAATGGACACATTGAAGAACATAATGAGTATTAATACGGCATGGTCAGAAAACAGGGTCTATACGTTACGCTTCGCAAAGGGTTTTGCTAAAGATACTTCGGGCGCTGATGTAATGCCTTCCCGTTATACTTTCCGCACCTTTGAAGATGAAGATTATGGCAAAATAACGGTGAATTTCCCGGCGAAATATAATGATCCGCACTACCTGTTGTTGGTAATAGCAGATAAAGACACCGTTTATCAACAGCCGATAACGGGCATCTCGAAAATTTTAACCCGCCTGAAGCCTGCTAAATATACATTTTGTATTATTGTGGATAAGAACGGCAACGGCAAATGGGATACAGGCGATTTGTTTGGAAAAATACAGCCGGAAGAAGTAATACCTTACCACGATAACCTGGCGCTGAAAGCAGGTTGGGAAAACATTATAGACTTTGAGCAGAAACCTGTTGATAAAAAAGGTGGCTCTAAGGATATTCCGGGAAAGAAATAAACGAGTATTTTTAATTTTTAATTTTT
>JBIOGX010000197.1:0-2586 GCA_044448445.1 Chitinophagales bacterium | reverse complement strand
CTTATACATAATAGAATAAATAAGCATCGTCATTGTACCCCCCAGGATACTGCCTGCATAAACATCTTCAAAGAAATGGGCGGCAAGATATATACGGGAGTAGCATACAGATATGGCAAGCAGGAAAAATACAAATCCTAATTTGTTATACCTGGCCGGCAGTAATAAAGACAGGAAGCAAAAAAAACTGAACGCGCCCTCGCTATGGCCTGACGGGAAACTGTTGTGTAAAAGAAGCGGCCAGCCGGGAGAATGGTGCATCCATAACTTGTCATAAAACAATAACCTGGGACGAGGGGCATCAAAGAATACTTTAAGCCCCTGCTGAATCAAAAAAGGAATAATATTGCAAAATAACGCTGTGGTAAAATACCACCAGTTACGAAAATAGGGGATGACCAGTAACAACACTAATACTGTAACAATAAATGCTCCTTCGCCAAGCCATGTAATGTAATACATCCATAAGTCGCCGATATTCGTATAATGGGTATTGATGGCAAAAAAGAGGTCCTGCCTGCTGAAAACAGCCAACAATATACCACCTGCAACCACCCATATAAGGAACGGGAAAAGAAAATACGGATTGTATGCTATTTGCCACTTTTTAAGCAATGGAATCTTTTTTTACGTGTAAGATATTTTTTATAAGCCGCCATATCCTGATATACCATTCCTTAGTAAATATCTGCGAATCATTTCGTGCGGAGATGATGAGCCAAAACGCTAAAGGGAGCAACAGGAATGTTGACATCCACATGCCCATCCAGGGCATAACGGCGGCAGTCTTTGCCAGTTTCTCGCCGGTGATGTTCAGGATATGGAAAGCCATAAAAAAAATGACAGCGATGACCAACGGCATACCCAATCCGCCTTTGCGTATTATAGCTCCCAAAGGGGCGCCAATAAGAAAGAGCAGGATACAGGCGAAGGATAGTGTGAATTTGCGATGAAACTCCACATCGAATTTTAAATAATTCTCACTGTCAAGTTTTTTAGAAAGAGCGGTGACATCCATTAAGGCCTTAAAGTTGCGCAGGTTATTTATTGTTGTTTGCAGCACGGCGGTGCGTGATGAATCGGGTACTATCTGCAGGAAAGACGAGTCATAAGTATGTGACCTGGGTTTGTTATCATGTATCTTTTTGATTATCAGGTCACCTTCTTTGCTTTTGTTATTTATAGTTATGTATGGCGCTATATAACCACTGATACTATTGTAGCTTCTTATTTTGTACTTTTTCAGGCTGTCAATTTCGCCGGAAAGCTGTTTCACATTCATCATCTGCGATTCATTCTTAAACATATCCACATTGGTACGTGTAAAATTTAATGAAGACAGGTCGAACATTTTATCCCATTTGGCAAAGTGCATCCTGGTTTGGGTAAGGTCGTGTATCCCGCGGTTTGTGCCTTCTTCATACCGCCAGCCATCCCTTAACTTAAATATCAGGGATTGTTTGTCAGACGAGGCGATCATTTGCCCCTCTTTTGCCAGTATTACTTTGTTATTACCGGACAGATCGGTATGGTCATAAATGACCACATCATGTATCGTATTGCCGTCCTGGTCTTTGCTGCCTACCCTGATAGAATAACCCTGTATCTCATTATTGAATTGGTCAGGGCGAATATTGAGCGTAGGCTTTGAATTACGAACGTCATACAGCAGCGTTAATGCTTTCAGATTGGCTACAGGTATGACATTGTTGCTAAAAAGAAAAGCCAGCCCTGCAATGCCCATAACGAAGATAAGTAAGGGACTCATGAACCTGAGGAGCGAAATGCCGGAAGATTTAATAGCCACAAGTTCAAAGTTCTCACCCATATTTCCAAAGGTCATTATAGAGGAAAGAAGAATGCTTAATGGTAATGCCAGCGGCACAAGCGTAGTGGACATATAGACAAGCAATTTCATGAGCATCCAAATGCTTATTCCCTTACCGATCATCTCATCCATATAAAGCCAGAAAAACTGCATGATCAGGACAAAAAGCGATACGAAAAAAGTAACTATGAAAGGCCCGATAAAACTACGGATAATCAATATGTCCAGCTTCTTTATCAATACTTACAGTGCTTTAAACCACAAACCTACATAAAAACAACAGCTATTCTTTTATAGCGGCCATGGGATTAACCTTTTCTTATAGCGAAAAAGCCTGCACCGCTAAGGAGCAAGCTTTTGCACTAAAACACCCATCCTTCCTATGCCGTTTAAGCGCCAATACGGTGTTTGAGATCGCTTACCTGTGAGCTCCACAGGCGTTCCTGGTCTTTCAGATCAGCTTTATCAGCAAAATCAGTGATTCTTAAAATAGTTTCGTTGGTTACCGGGCTTTGCTCAATGCTGAATTCAAAAAATTCATCTTTATTCTGATGATCCCAGCGGTAACGAATGAATTCATTATCCAAGTGTTCGAGTATAGTAGCTGTGTCTGTGCTGCCATTCCAGGTAAAACAAAACGCATTCTCCTTCTGATCCACCTTGTCTGCAAACCATTCCTGCAGGCCAACCGGAGTAGATAAAAACTCGTACAATATGTTTGGAGAGCATCTTATAGGAAATTCAACTGAATACATTAT
>JBIOGX010000196.1:0-2594 GCA_044448445.1 Chitinophagales bacterium | reverse complement strand
TGTCATTTAGTTAAGCGATTACCATATTTCCAAGCACACATTCAACCCACTTTGGGGTTGATGTTTACGTCTTTTTCCGCCGGTTTCACCGGCGGCTATTCACATTCTAGTCCTTCGGACTTCCTTAACTAAATGACATTGACCTAAAGGTCGTGGCTATTTTTCTACATTCCAGAACAAAGTGTATTATTAATGTCCAATTGGTATTATTGTACATTGTTCATTGTAAACACATACTGGATAAGATTAGCGCCCATTTGTAAGGCAGCCAGGTGTTTCTCCGGCGGATCGCGGTGTACATCAAAGTCTTCCCAGCCATCTCCAAGATCAGTTTCATAACTATAAAAGCACACTAAGCGGCCTTTATAGATAAGCCCATAGCCCTTTGGGGGCTTGCCATCATGCTCATGTATTTTAGGCAGGCCATCCGGGAAATTGAATTTCTGGTGATAGATGGGGTAAGAAAATGGCAGTTCTACCAGGTCTAATTCAGGGAAAACTTTCTTAAGCGCAGGGCGCACATAAGTGTCCAGCCCATAGTTATCATCTATATGCAGGAAGCCACCGCCTTCTAAATATTTACGCAGGTTTTGGGCTTCAGCATCGCTAAGCGCCCACCGGCCATGGCCTGTCATGTGGATGAAAGGATAATTAAAAATATCAGGGCTTCCTACTTCCACCTGCGCCTCTCTGAGATCAAAGTTGGTATGCAATTGTTCATTGCAGAAAGCGGCGAGGTTTTTCAACGAGGTAGGGTTAGCATACCAGTCGCCACCACCATTATAAACCAGCAAGCCCAACTTCATATTTTGCGCTACAGCAGCCTGGCACAAAAAAATAAAAATAAATGAAGCCGGCAGTAATAAATTCTTAATCTTTCCCATCATAGACCACATTGAAGTAAGCCGCAGCAGCAATTGCAGCCGTTTCGGTACGCAACCTTTGTAAACCGAGCGACACAGGCATAAACCCATGTTCCTTGCACAAATTTACTTCTTCCCTGGTGAAATCACCTTCCGGGCCTATGAGTAAAACAGTATCTGATGCAGGTTTTAACATTTCAGCAAAAGGCTGTTTATTTGTATCGTCTATACAATGCGCCACAAATTTCTGCGGCATACCATTATATTTTTCCAGAACCTTTTGCAACGGCGTTATTTCAGAAAGAAGGGGAACGTAAAATTGTTTTGACTGCAGTATGGCGGATTGGAGTATCTTCTGCCACCTGTCGTGGCGTACATGTGTTTTTTCAGACCGTGTTGCGGAAATGGGTATTATCGAGCCTACTCCTAATTCAGTTGCTTTCTCGAGGAGCCATTCATTCCTGCTGTTGTTTTTGGTAAAGCAAACACACAGATGTAATGTTTTACCTTGCCGGGGGTGAAAGACCACTTTTTCTATTGCCACCGTGCATTTATGCCGCTCTGCGATATGCAAGATACCTTCTGCGGTGGTACCATTGCCATCAGTGAGTATAATCTTATCATCAGCCTGCATACGCAGCACCTGCCATATATGTTTTGCGGTATCTGCATCTAACGATACAGTGCTTTTTTCAGCCAATGGCCCATTATAAAAAAAGCGGAGTAGTTGGGACATCAAACAAAAATAATAATAAACTTAGGAACGATGACAAAATAAAATTCACCAATTTGGCTGTTCTTTTCCATCCTGCCTACCGGCAGGCAGGTTCTGCTTCATTGCAAAAGTCTTTAAATAGCTTGCTATTCTCAGATTTTGCACCTTGCATAAAAGAAAAATAACTATTCAACTTAGTGTATTTTATTTTGTCAACGTTCCTTAACGCAAAACTAACTGTTTATCAGCTATTAACTTTCTAAGGTTAATGAGCGCATACCTCATTCTGCCTAAGGCAGTGTTTATACTTACTCCCGTAAGGTCAGATATTTGCTTGAAGCTTAAGTCGGCATATATACGCAGTACGACCACTTCCCTCTGTTCATCCGGCAGATCTTCTACCAGCTTTCGCACACTATCATGCACCTGTCGCTTTTCTATACCATCAGCAACCATATCCCCTGATAGAAACAGGCACGATATGTCCTGCCCATCTGGCAAAGTTACGGGTATTTGCTGCCTTGTACGGCGGAAATGGTCCATGCACAGGTTATGGGCTACCCTTATTGCCCAGGGCAGGAATTTTCCCTGTTCGGCATAACGCCCTTCTTTGATGGTTTTTATGATCTTCAGGAAGGCGTCCTGGAATATATCTTCAGCGAGGTACTTATCCTTTACGAGCATAAAAACAGAGGTGTAAATCTTGTCTTTATACCTGTTAATAAGTACCTCAAGGGCATACTCTTGTCCATGTAAAAATTCATGGATCAGTTCGGCATCCGAATAGTGGGAAAACTGCATAACTACTACCTGTTTTAAACGTTACGTAAAATATCACGTCATACGTCGCTATTGGTTTTAAAGTAGAAGTTCTGCCTATAGAAGATATTTTGTTGAAGAATTTTGATGCAAAGAAGTTAAAAATATTGATTCTGCCAAATATTTTTTATGAAGCCTTTACCAAATATTTAACCCTTTGTTTATACTAAGACGTAAAAGAAGTAATAATAGTTGGG
>JBIOGX010000195.1:0-2603 GCA_044448445.1 Chitinophagales bacterium | reverse complement strand
TTAACCCTTTAACCAATTAATGATACAAAATCAGCAACAGATAACTGTTCTGCTCTTTTATCCATCAACGCGCCTGTCAGCGCTTCTGCCGGCAGTGTGCTTTTAAGTGCATTCCTCAATGTTTTGCGCCGCTGGTTAAACGCAGCTTTTACAAGTATAATAAATCTTCGCTTATCCGTTATTTCAAACGGGTTATGCAGATTAGTAAACCGCAAAACACCGCTCTTTACTTTTGGCGGCGGCGTAAAACATTGCTCATTTACGTCAAAGAGATATTCTATTTTAAAAAAAGCCTGCATCAGTACACTCAAGATACCATACACTTTAGAACCCGGCCCTGAGGCTATGCGCAGCGCCACTTCTTTCTGAAACATCCCTATCACTTCAGTTACATGCGGCTCCCATTCCAGCACTTTGAATAAAATGGGCGAGGATATATTGTAGGGAAAGTTCCCGATAACAGTAAAGGCACTATCAAAAGGTATATCAGCCTTGAGTATATCCTGCAGGATTATTTTTCCCTTTATCTGTGGATATGTTTTATACAGGTAAGTTATTTTTTCTTCATCTATTTCTATGGCTTTATAATGTACATCTTCCCATGCAAGCAGGTATTTGGTAAGCGCCCCGCCACCCGGCCCTACTTCCAGCAAGTTCATTCCGGGAGTATGTGTGCACTGCTCTACAATCTTCCGGCACACATTGTCATCGTGCAGGAAATGTTGTCCTAAGCTCTTTTTGAGATGTAAATTATTATTTGTGAATCGGGAACTGTTAGTCATAAGTCAAAGGTATTAGATTGTTATGGCTACCGCTCTGTTCTAAAAAGAAAAGTAGGGTAACATTAGTGACACGCCTTAGCTAAAGCCTCCTGCGCTTGTTTATATCCGCAATTAAGCGCTTCCCTGAAATCATCACATGGGTTTTGGCCGGTATGATACTTTATTATTCCCCTGAAATACAATGCTTCTCCATTGCCCGGCCTTAGCCCTACAGCCCTGTTCAGGTCATTTAAGGCCGCTTCATTTTGCCTTGTCTTCCCATAAATCATACCGCGCCTGATATAAAATAGCGGGTCTTTATCATCATATAAGATGGCTTTATTGTAATTGTCTATGGCGTCAGTTATTTTGCCTTGCTGCTCCAGGCACTCTGCTTTGATAAAAAAGGCTCTTGCATTTTGCGGTTGATCATCAATTACTTTTTCGATATCTGCGATTGCCTGTTCCGGTTGGCCGGCGCCCTGGTATATAAGCGCCCTGCTGAAATAGGCTTTCGGGTATTCTTTGATGGAAAGGCATTTATTAAGCGCATCAAGAGATTCCGTTAGCTTTCGCTCACGCAGGCACAAAACTCCCTTATTATACCATGCTTTGTAGTTGTTTGGTTCTAACTGTACTGCCAGGTTTATATGTTTTTCCGCCTCGCCATATTCGCCCAGCCGCATGTATAATCCCCCAACACTGTATTGTGCAGTTGCGGAATTAGGATACGTATCGAGGATGGCATTAAAAAAATTGAAATCGGATAGCCACGTATCATTATGTATAAAGGTCATAAACAGAAAAACTAAACCAATACAACTACTTGCAATAATTGCAATAAATTGTTTTGACATTTTCTGTAGCCAGGCAAACAAGTAATAGATTGCGGGAAAAATTATCCCGATGCAGGCTATATATAAATACCTGTCGGCCATTAAAGCCTCTCCAAACTGGATAAATTGCAACAACAGCACAATATTGACTGTATAGAATACAATACTCCCCCAGAGTATATACCACTTCTTTCGGTAAGAAATAAAAGCAAGCGCTATAATACCTGCCGACAGCACGAAATACAAGTATTGTACAAAGCCAATCGTTTTTGGATAAGGATAGAAAAATGAAAGCTTAACAGGTACAAACAGGTGAATGATGTACTGTATATATGCATACGCCGCTAATATCAGGGTATCAAACCGGTTATATTCATCATGCATCCCAAGAAGTTTCGCTGATTCCTGCCCTTTAATGGCGGCTATCCCTATTACTATAGATCCCATTAAAAATGGTATTTTTTCTATCCACACTCTTTTACTTTTAAGATCTCTTTGTGTCCATATATCAACCGCCAATAATGACAATGGTAAAACGACGCCTACACCCTTTGATAACATAGCTCCCATCCCGAATAAAAAAACAATAGCCAGGTTTTTAACCGACATCTTCTTAAGGTACGTTGTGTAACGCAATAGAGCAAGAAAGTAAAAAAATGCACACAGCGTTGTTTTGCGCTCGGCTATCCACGATACACTTTCTGTTTGTGAAGGATGTAATGCAAACAACAGCGCAACAAATAAACCAATTGTTTTGTTTTCCTGTAACCTGTTTATAAAAAAATACAACGTGATTGCAGTACAGGTATGAAGGAAGATGTTTGTGAAGTGATAGATAAATGGTTGCCCGCCGCCAATAAAATTATCTATGGTGTATGAGAAGATAGTTAACGGATGATAATTACCAACATAAAAATGAGAAAACCATGCCGATATATTTTCAATAGAAAAACCACTTATATCTTTATTGTGAACCACGTATTCATTATCATCCCAGTCTATGAAC
>JBIOGX010000194.1:0-2686 GCA_044448445.1 Chitinophagales bacterium | reverse complement strand
AAATACGAAACTAGCCTGCATTGTACAGGTTCATACAATTTTTAGTCTTTTAATTTAGAATTCAAGTTCCAATCCATCATAAGCAAGGTGCATCCCTTCGGGAAGGCCGCTATCCACCACATCATGCAGGCCAAGCTGGTGGCTGATATGGGTGAAATAAGTATCATTTACCTTTATCCCCTTTGCCACTTCTATAGCCTCAGAGAGCGTATAATGGGAGATATGCGGTTCGTGGCGCAATGCATTCAATACTAATACCTTGCTGCCATCGGCCTTTGCAAGCTCTTCCGGGGCTATGTAGCTTGCGTCAGTGATGTAAGTAAAATCACCAATCCTGAAACCAAGCACCTCCATTTTATAATGGCTCAGCTTTATGGGTGTGATCGTTAGCCCGTTCACAGTAAAAGGATCGCTCGCATTAATGGTATTCATTTCTATTTCCGGTATGCCGGGATAAGTAATATCGGCAAAGATGTAACTATACTCGCGCTTCAATGCTTCCTGTGTTTCAAGGGTAGCGTAAATCTTTACCGGCTTTTTATGATGATAGTTATAAGGGCGAATATCATCAAGCCCGGCTATGTGGTCTTTATGCCCGTGGGTAAAGATGATAGCATCGAGGCGGGGCACATTGGCGCGCAGCATCTGGTAACGGAAATCAGGGCCGCTGTCTATAACTATGCTTGCTTCCGGCGCATCTATCCATATCGCTGAGCGCAGCCGCCCGTCTTTTTTATTAGCAGAAGTACATACCGGGCATTTGCAACCAATAAAGGGAATGCCCTGCGATGTGCCCGTGCCAAGAAAAGTGATTTTCACAGTTAAATGTCCATTTGTGTTTGTACAGATGGGTCAGTGCCAAAGGAAGGCTCCGCTTTGAGTTGCCTGTACCATTTAAGCATTTCCCCGCTCAGATCATCTTCATTAACATTGATGGTCGGCAATATCTCGATCAATGCGTTGATCCGCCCTTCAGTACTGAAGAATTTATTGATCACAACCACCCGCCGGTCTTCGAGGATACAATAGCCGCTATTGAAATTCCCTTTTTCATAACGTAAGATATAGCGGGCCTCTTCATAAAGCTCTTCTAATTTTTTTAGCGTGTTTAACGTATATTTGAAACTCATTAGCTTTGGCTGTTTCGATGACTAAAAGTAAAAAATTCGCAGCACATATCCCGATAGTCATCGGGATTTTAATAGCTTTTTCCGGCGCAGCGCATGCCCAGCAGGAAGAAGATGACGAAGAACATGGCTTATATTTAGAAAAAGCCCGGGTCTTTTCCGGAGGATTGGTCGCTGGCGCCAATTTTACCCAGGTTGATGGGGATTATTTTGCCGGCTATCGCAAGATAGGCCTGAATGCAGGTGCCATAGTGTATGCGCATTTAACCAAACATGTTGCATTGAGCATGGAAATACTATATTCCCAAAAAGGAAGCAAAAGTGATGGCCCTCAGCCTTCTCCTGCATTACCATCATTACTTATATTAAAATATGGCATCACTGCTAATTATGCAGAAGTACCAATAATGATCAATTATTTTGATAAGCGTAAAAGCCATATTGGTGTTGGAGTTTCCTATAGCACGCTGGTAAATGTTAAGGAATCAATAACAACCGACACCGCCGTAAGTAATACGATAAAGACCACAGACCTGAGCATTCAGTACCCGTTCAAAAAAGACGATTTTAATTTTGTGGTAAGTGGCCAGCTTCATTTAATAAAAGGGTTATATCTGAATATCCGGTTCCAGTATTCTATTATCCCGATACGGTCAGGTGCAGATTTGCCACCTATTCAATATGCCCGCGCCGACCAGTATAACAATCTATGGGTAGTGCGCCTGATGTACCTCGTGAAATAAATCACTTATTATGAACAACTTTCATGTAAAACTGCCATTACGAATAGACTGGAGCGAAATGGACCTCTTTGGCCATGTGAATAACGTGGCTTACTTCAAATATATACAGGCCGCACGGGTCAACTATTGGGAGATCAGCGGGCTGGGGGCGATGTTGAGTGCAACTAAAATTGGCCCTATATTATTATCTACATCCTGCCAGTTCATCAAACCCTTATTTTATCCCGGTAATGTTGTAGTGGAGTCGAGGATAGAGTTCATTAAAAACACCAGCTACGGTATCCATCACCGGATATTGAACGAAAAAAACGAAGTAGCTGCCGAAGCCAGGGATGTTATCGTCACTTTCGATTTCAACAAAAATGAGAAAGTTCCTGTGTCTGATGATTTTCGTAAAACGATAGAAGCAATAGAAGGCCGGAAATTGTAACGCTATTATCTATAATCATACTCTTTATTCTGTATTTTTACAGGCAAAAGTTTTTTTGTAGCTTTCATTTATTTTTTTCAAATCATAACCCATTCCGACCTATTTATGGAGACGGAACAACTCGTATTGAAGAAACTCGCTAAAATAAGCCTTGCCGCAATGGGCGTGTTGTTTGTTTTGGGGGCCATTTTCTATAAGGAACGTGTTTTATTTGCTGACGCTTCGTTTATTTTATTTGCAATTATCAATGATAATCATTTTGCTATCCAGGTCGAAAGGTATGGGTCTTTTATTACACAGCTTTTCCCTTACTTAGGCCAAAAGCTTCATTTACCTTTAAATACACTGATGTTCCTGTATGGTATCAGCTTTAATTTATTCTTTTT
>JBIOGX010000193.1:0-2693 GCA_044448445.1 Chitinophagales bacterium | reverse complement strand
CAAAAAGAAATGTTATTAAGGCAATTCCGGCAATTAGGGCAAAAAATTTGTAAATATTCTTTAGTTTCATTTTTACAATAATTTGATGTTGATGCATAAGACATATTTAAACACAGCCATAGCGCTGATCTTAATTTTTACAGTTTCATGTAGTAGCAACAAACATTCAAAATCGAAAAGATTACCCGGTACATGGCAGGCACAGCCCATAACTATAGATGGCAATAATAAGGACTGGTCATCGCCTTACCCTGAATATGATGATAAAGCCATGCTTGGGTATGCTGTTTCAAATGACAAGGATAACCTATACATAACAGTGGAAACAGGCGACCCTGCAACACAACTGAAGATACTGCGTGAAGGGCTTACGGTGTGGATAGATAAAACAGCCAACAAAGACGAAATAACTGCTATTAACTTCCCAATTCCTCAGCCGGGCAGTAAAGAGAACAGGCAGGAAGGCAGCAAGCCGGCCTCTGGTCATATACAGCAGGGACAGGGAGGCGGGAGCCAGGATAAACGCAGGTTTGAGCTTGAGGACAGGGTTAAAAAAGCATTAAGTGAAGCCAATGAATATTCGTTACAAGGTTTTAAAAGCTGTAACCTGCAATACCCGGTAATGGAAAAAGATAGCTGCGGCATAGTAGTGCGCATAGGACTGGATGCTGATAACGAACTGGTGTGGGAAGCTGTAATACCATTTAAGTCATTCTATTACAAACCTCATATAGGCATTAGTGATAAGGGTAAGCCACTTAGTATATGTTTTGAAACTACCGGTATAAAAAGGCCGGCAGGACAGAGTAACGGACCGCATGGTGGCGGTGGTGGCATGAGGCCGGGTATGAGCATGGGCATGGGCGGAATGGGAATGGGTATGCGCATGGGGGGCGGCGGTATGCGCGGCGGAGGAAACAGGGGAAGCCAAAATAATAACAATGACCTGATGGAGTCGCTGTACAAGAGTACAAAGACCTATAAAAAGTTTGGTATTGCGTTTCAACAGTAATGCTCAATAAATTTATGCAGATACAAATTATGTTTTTCTCTTTATACCGCAACCAATAGAACGGGTTGTTTTAGGATCAACTTCTTTACCGGCTATCATGGCATTGATTGCATCTTCGATATACATTTTTTTGTAGCCATCTGGGTTAGAAGGATTGTCATTCATGGCGCCTTTGTAAACCAGTTTGTGTTGCTTGCTGAAGAGATATACTTCAGGTGTATGGGTTGCGCCAAACATATCCGCAAGCGCAGAATTTTCATCCACAAGATAGGGAACGGTATAGCCTTGTTCTTTGGCATATTTCTTCATGGCTTCATAAGAATCATCACCGTCACGCTTCCCTTCGTTAGCATTAATAATGGCCATGCCAACATTATGCGCCGCTGCAAACTCCATTACCTTCTTAGTGATTGGCTGGTTTTTGATCACGAACTGGCAGGTATTAGAGGAGAACATAACGAGCAGCCCATTCTGCCCAAAGGCGTCAGCTAAAGCGGTACTGTTTCCATTTGCATTTCGAAAAACTGTTTTTATTGAGGGCAGGTCATCACCGGGGTTTATTTTATTCTGTGCGTAAACGGGTGTGATGGCTATTATAGCTGATAAGGAAACCAGTGTTAATATTATTGTTCTCATGGTTTTGGTTTTATAGTAAAATTATGGTTTTTAGTTAAATTGATAGTTCCCCTTTAGGGGACAGGGGTTTCCAGGCTTATATTTTCATCCCCCGGTTCGTAGGGCAGGTAGGTGATGATGAACTGGAACATTTCGTCAGTAGCCTTCATACTACCGTTACGGTCTTGCACTAATTGTGGCGGGCTGAAGGGGTTGTTGAGATTTTGCCGAGTATTGTCGTAAATACCTTCTGCAACAATAATACTGCCCTTGGGAACTTTCACCATTTTTTTGAAGGTGTAAAAATATTGCCAGTTAAAATCCCAGCGGGGTATGGAAATGAGCCTTATGGTATCTCCATTGGGCTTTAAAGCATAAGCCTTAAAGCTTTTTCCAAGCAGGTGCATGTGCGGGTTGATGGTTAGTATGGAAATATCATAAGGCACCTTAAAATTACTATGAACCGGTTTTATTGTGTTGGGCTGTATAATGAGGTCAGGCTCAACGGGCGATACCCCAAGCGTGCCCAACTGAAATTCCTGCACTGGACGTTTGGGCGGGGCCTTTGCGAAAAAGATGTTGATGTAGGAGCTATCCCAGATGTCGTCTTTTTTAGTGAAGCCATAGTGCAGGTCATTCAACAGGAAAACGCCTTTCCGGGGTAATACATATCCTCCAATCCCTTCAGGATATTTTTGCCCTACTACACCCGGCAGGTAATTAACTACTGATTTTTGCAGTACCGGGTAGGAGCCATCATCATTTGGCAACCCTAACCTTTCAAATGCCTGTATAAGGGATGCGGTATCCTCTGCCATATTCACTACTCTTTCTCCGGCAAAAATATCCTTCTTCTTTTCAAAAAGATATTTAACCATATCGCCGTTGACATGATGCACTACATTCTTATTTCCGGGCATAAATTCAATGAGGCTTGCAAAGGTGTCTGCAGGTAATTCGAAAGGAACTTTTATTAAAAGAAATTTGTCGTAGCTGTTGCCCTTTAAAAAAACAGGCTGCACGGGTATTCTTAGATCAGGTGTGCCTATAGTGGAACCAACAGGAT
>JBIOGX010000192.1:0-2776 GCA_044448445.1 Chitinophagales bacterium | reverse complement strand
GTGCTCATAGCCTATGGTCTCGTTATCTGCCCATACCTTTTGAATCTCTGCCGGCACATACATGGTTATCTTACCTGCTGAGATGTTTGCTGTAAGGGCTGGTATTCCCTCTTTGCTTTGCAGCGCATAAACAAATGTGTTGTTCCCGAATTCTGTCTTTTCTTCCAGGTATCCTTCTTTGCAAAATTGGGTTACCTCTGAACGGGAAAGGCGTAAACGGATAGAATTACCTTTTATACGGAGTTTCATCTGAATATTTTTTGTCTTTTTTTATACTTGTCAAAGGGCAAAATGCTCCCAACGATAGTCGGGATTCGCACCTTTGCGGTCTTTTTTTTATACAATACTTATTATCAAATAATACTTTGCGCCTCTGCGTCCCTGCCTACCGGCAGGCAGGTCTGCGTGAAACTTTTCTACATCCCGCTAAATTACAATTCTTTCCGCACCTGAATAAATATTGAAGCGCTGATCCCGCAGAAACCCGATCAGGGTCATGCCCCATTCCTCGGCCATCTCTGCCGCCAGGCTTGACGGCGCGCCTACCGCAGCTACGAGTTTAATACCTGCCATGATGGCCTTTTGTATTAGCTCAAAACTGGCCCTGCCGCTCAGGAGTAATATATGTTTATCTAAGGGCAGCATCCCATTATTCAGCGCAGCGCCAATCAGTTTATCTAATGCATTATGCCTGCCAACATCTTCCCGGGATAAAAGCAATGAGCCTGAGGTATCAAACAATGCGCATGCATGTAGTCCGCCTGTATGCTCAAAAATATCTTGTTGTTTACGGAGCATGCCCGGCAATTGGTACACCAATGCTGCAGGTATCCTGATTTGATCAATCGTACCGGGGATATCGCAGGCGGCCCGTACTGCTTCTATCGAAGCCTTCCCGCATACCCCGCAACTGGATGTTGTATAAAAGTTCCGTTCCAGCTTATTTATTTCAGGAGTTACCGCATCGTTTAATGATACAAGAACAATATGCTCATTGCCATCCTTAGCGTATTTTACAGAAACAATATCAGGCGCAGTATGAATGATCCCCTCAGTATATAAGAACCCGGCAGCAAGCTCGAAATCATTGCCGGGTGTGCGCATGGTAACGGAGATACTCTTTTTTGTTCGCTTGCCGGCAGCGCTATATTCCAATTGTAATTCCAGTGGTTCTTCCGTGGCAAGCACATCCTCCGCATCGCTGATGGTTGCGGCATTTACTTTTTTAATAGTGGTACGTGCAAATGGGGGCATAAACAAATTTACGAATAATCAGGGTACTGATTATTGTTTCACTACAGCCTGCCGGTGCAGCAATTTCCCGTTCTCATCCTGTATGACTATCCAGTATATTCCAGGCTGAAGGTCGTTCACAGATATTTGCACCTCGCTTTGCCAATGCATACTTTCTCTCCTTACCATTTGCCCGTTTACATTCATAAGGGCTATTGATAAGGTGGAATTTTTGGACGCAGCTAATTGTGAGATGGTAATTGTATTGTTTGCAGGATTAGGAAATAATACTGCGCGGTCATTAGCTGCAATAATATTATTTATTGCGGTTGTATGAGCGGTGTCATAATAGGTTTGATAATAGTAAACCGTAGTATAGTTAGGTGTTGACGGGAAAGCTGTGAAGTTATATTCATAATCCCTCAGCGTATCGGGATTTTTAGCGGTGTCATACTTGATAATATCCATGGTTTGTGGTACCCATGAATTCGCAAGGCTGTCAAAGCCTTTAATGTTCACGGTATCAGGCAAGCCAAGGGCATTGGTCACTTTGGTCATATTAAACATTGGCGCCCAGTAGTGATTGATCGGGTCATACTGGTACTCTCTCCATGAGTTGTGGTAAGTATGTGTGCCGCTATATGCAAAAGTGTCTTTTACATAAGCGCTGAGGCTGAGGGACATGCTGTCATAATAATTCTCTAATACGGTAAGCAATCTGCCGGATACATCATACGTATTGATGTATTGTATTTGTTCTGTTAACGGTTGAGTAAAGGTGGTATCGGTAGTGTTTGAGTAATTATCTATCTGTGTCAGGTTGTTTGATACATCGTAGGTATATAATGACCTTGATACCAGGTGCCATGCCCCTAAATGGTATTCGTATGTACTGTCTTTTGTGAGTTTATTAGATGATGAGTTGTAAGTGAAGAATTGTTTGTAAGCGCTGTCTGCTACACCCAGTTTCAGGTTAAACCAATAACCGCTTGCAATATTATTGGCGGTATTGAAAGTGTTGATATAGCTCATGTTTTTATTGGTAACTGAGTCAATAAAAATATGTTTATAATTCAGCAGGTTTTTGGTAGCTGAATCGTAGTTTGCATATTCTGATTCATATAGCCCATACACCAGTGTAAAAGGATTAACTGTCCAATGAATAAGTGTATCGTATTGAACCTGTGGTTTTGTGAAAACACCTGCGTAGTTGAACATAGGAGAGGTACTGTATGGATAGTTGTATGGATAGATCATGGTATTATAATCATAAGTAGAGGTCCTGAAATAATGATACCTGAGGTTTACCGAGTCAGATAAAGTAGCCAGAGTATTGTCGCGTGTACTTTGAGCGATCACCCTGTTGGCTATGGTACCGGATGTGGTTCTTAATGCCGCTTCTTTATTGCTTTGCTGTTGCAGTAAATGAGTGAGCATTTGCAGGTGATCACCGGTTGAAGATAATTTTTGCGACGGCTGGGCATATAAATTATGCATCCATAACATTGACAAAAAGAGTATAAAAATATGTTTCATCTTATAT
>JBIOGX010000191.1:0-2904 GCA_044448445.1 Chitinophagales bacterium | reverse complement strand
GAGATACAGTATTGCGGCGCCTGTAAATGTTTTCGACACAGATGCGAGCTGGCAGGGAGCGCCCTGTGCCAGCGGTACCCTGCGTTCTTTATTGCTATAGCCGAAGTATCGTTCATAAATGATCTTTCCGTTAAAGCCTACCAGCACGCTGCCATTAAATCCTGCCCTTACCTGTTTACGGTAATAATCATCGAGTTGGGTAATGATGTTCCTGTTTTGCGGGCTAAGCGTGTCATATACCAATGCTACAGGCGAAAATTTAATAGGGATTTCGTGAAACTTGCCATTGTTGGTACGAGCCGAAACAGGCTGGGAGTTAGAATGGCATGCAATAAAAAAAAGGGATAAAATTGTTGTTGCTAAATTAGAAGGTGTCAAACGCATAATTTGTCTTTACAGTATTGGCAAATTTAATTTTATGGGTTATTAATTCACTTTGTCTTTTTCAATTTTAACAAATTTAATTACATCATCAATGAATTCAAAATAGCACTGATTCAAATGGTAATAACCTGTGACAAACAATTCGTAAGCCTTATCTACAGGCGGCATATAGATAGCTCTTCGCGCTAACCCATTGAGCGCCCGCTCCATACCTTTTATAGTCCGGTAATTATAAAGCCAGTTTTGTTGTTTCATATAGGGGAAATATTCAGCAAATAACGGTGGAAAATATTGTTCATTTTCTGCTAATTGTGAGTAAACTGACCCTGTAAATGCGAGCAATGCTGTTTCAGAAGCGAATATCTTGGGATCATTTGCGAGAAAATGGTCGTACAGGGTATCCATAATAGCGCCGGCATAAAGGCCATAATGTTCGCGGAACAACAACTTAGCCCGTTTTGTAGCAGGGTGAGTATCGGCGAAGGAGTCTATTTTACGATGCAGTTCAATACCTTTTTTGATTCCTGCAGGAAATTTTTCTAAAGCCAACCTGCCCTTGACATGATCTCCTATCATATTGCCGGTAAGTATCCCGACATCCCCGAATGAAAGAAACGCATGGCCCAGGTAGTTCATAGCTGCAATTTAATGTGCAAAAGTGATAATGCACAAGCCCCAGGTGGTGCATATTTATACAGTATGTGGATAAGTACTATATTTTTGTTAACGGTGGGTAGTTGCTCCATGCTCCAAGGCAATTATTCTGCAAGTACCTTATCCGCTATTTTTCTGATCTGGCGTTCGGTAACAGAGCCTTCAATAAATTGTTTGAATTGTTTGCCCGGGTGAACGATCACAGTGGCGGGTATAGAGCCTTGCCAGGAATTATCTATTTTGGGTATGAATACATTAGGGTCTGTATCTGATAGCCATACGACCTCAGGCATTACTTTTTTTCGTTCGAGGAACCTGGCAAGTTTGTATGGATAATTTTCTTTGAAGTCAAGACTTACCATAAGCACTTTTACAGGAGCATCGGCGTATCGGGCTTTAAGTGCATTGAACTCCGACAGTTCGGCTACACATGGGCCGCACCAGGTTGCCCAAAAGTTGATAATATATAGCGTATCTTTTGATGAGGTATAGTGGATTATTTCTTCCGCGCTGTAAGCGGGTATTTGCGCCTGTGCTGTTAGGGATAAGGTAAGTATAGTGATGAGAAAAAGAAGTTTTTTCATGGATTATTTAGTTGAATGGTAGGGGCAGACCTGCATGTCTGCCCTATGGGAGCATATTTTATATGTGCTTTAAATTTTATTTCTGTCCTGCGATTTTAGTCGCCTCATAAATTTCTCTCAATTCCAAAGATACCTGTATGCTTCCCAATTGCAGGGTTTCGTTTATGGTTTTGTATTCTTTTAGTTCCCAGTTGCCTTGCGCATTGATACCCCAGGCTTCAACAAGAATGGCTTCGGGGTCAATTAAAATATATTCTTTCAGTGTAGGAATATCCCTGTATAATCTGAATTTTTCGCCCCTGTCATAATTTTTTGTGGAAGGGGAGAGGACTTCAAAAATAATGGTGGGGTTCAGCAGGTTCCATTCATCATTATTCAAAAAAAGCGGATCCCCGCATACCACTGAAATATCAGGGTAGGTGAAAAGCGTGTTTTTTTCTATATGCACTCGCATGTCACTGCCAAGTGGCTGGCAAGGTTTACCCTTTAATTTTTGCCGCAAGGATGAGTATATATTGCCACTAACTTGCACATGCTGGTACTTAGGCCCGGACATTGCAAATATCTCTCCCTGGTAGTACTCATGCTTTTCGGTTGCGGCATTTTCCATTTCAAGGTATTCTTCAATAGTATATCTCTGTTTGCCGTATGCGACTGCCGGTTCATTTACTTCCATATACTAAAATTACGAAAAGTTATGAATTTCGTTAAGTAAGCAGATGCAGGCGGGTTTTTTAGGTTTTTATATTAAGTTTGTTCCATTATGGACAAGATAGCTTTATTAAAAAAGAAGAATGAGCAGGCATTGAAGGGTGGGGGGGATAACCGAATAGCTGCACAACATAAAAAAGGAAAACTAACTGCGCGGGAGCGGCTGCAATTATTATTAGATGAAGGTTCTTTTGAAGAGATAGGCAAACTCGTTACCCATCGCAGCAAGGACTTTGGGATGGAAAAGGAAATTTATCCCGGAGATGGAGTAGTAACAGGTTATGGAACCATTAATGGCCGGCTCACTTATGTATTTTCGCAGGATTTTACCGTTTTTGGCGGCAGCCTTTCAGAGACTCATGCCGAAAAGATCGTGAAGGTAATGGATCTTGCCATACAAAACGGAGCGCCGGTAATTGGTCTTAATGATAGTGGTGGCGCGCGCATACAGGAAGGTGTTGTTTCCCTTGGAGGATATGCCGATATTTTTTACCGCAATGTCAGATCTTCAGGCGTCGTGCCGCAGTTGTCCGCTATAATGGGACCATGCGCAGGCGGCGCGGTATATTCT
>JBIOGX010000190.1:0-2904 GCA_044448445.1 Chitinophagales bacterium | reverse complement strand
TACTATAAAACTAAATCCTTTAGATGGAGTATATTATTGCGATATTCGACCAAATATGAAAACTGAGAACATTCTCAAAGATTACATCAAAACATTTGATAACTTGCTTATTGACGATATTTGGAGATTTATTGAAAATTAATCTCTTCCATTTATATCAAACCAACATCATCAATTCCCCATAACTGGTGGGTTGTTGAGGTAACTATCGTCTTCTTTTGGTTTTTTGAATTCGAGTTTGCCAAACTTATACATGAAACTGATACCAACCGAACGGTACGGCAGCATACGTACATTGTAAGAGGAATAATTGCCTGTTTGAATAGTCGTTAGCTGCCGGGTATATTCATTAAAAATGTTGGTGGCAGTGAGGCCAAAGCTGGCATTCTTATTCCAGAACTGCTTTCGGAATGCGAAGGTATAAGTAATGGATTGCGGCGTCTTGCCTTGGATATTTGTGGATGCTGAATTGTAATTGCCAAATACTTCGGTAACGAGATCATGCGGCAACTGGTATGTAGCATTCAGATTGAGCCGGAACCTAAGGCTGGTCACGCCGTTAATGCCGGAACGCTCACTAACAAAATGTCTTTGTGAAAGAAAGCCATTACCACGAAGGCTTAATTTATCTTTTATGGACCATGACCCTGAAATATTTACTCCGGTATTATATTCATGGCCTGCATTCTGCACATTGGTAACAAAAACAGAATCGAGCGACTGGTAAACCGGGTAAAAAGTGGTTACGTTCTTGTGATCCTGCGTATTGATGCGTTCTATGAGGGCGATATAAACATTACCATTTTTACCAAAAGACTTATTGTAACCAAGCTCAAAATTGTTACCTATCTCCGGCTTCAGCAGCGGATTACCGGTGGTAATATTATTGGGGTCGGCAAGATTCAGGAAGGGATTTACATCGCGGTAATCAGGACGCTCTATGCGGCGTGTATAAGAGAGCTTGATAAATTGTCCGTTTTTAATGTCATGTGATAGTATTATGGATGGCACAAGCGTACCATAAGGATGGGTATTAGTGTCAGCATTATTTATTTGTGTAGCGGTATATTCATACCTGGCGCCGGCTTTTACTTTCAGAAAATCTGTCATCGGAAATGAAGCAGAAAGATAAGCGGCATACACCTGCATGTCATACTTTAAATTGTACGACTGCCCCGGGTCAGGCAAATATTCCTGCGTTACGGATTGTAAGGTATTTACATTGGCTGTGCTTGTGATATTAGTCAATACTGTTTTTGCACCTGTCTCTACAATAAATTTATCTGTTACGGGGTGTGTATAGTCGAGCGAGATATTGTTTTCTTTATTAGTGCCGGGATTATTACTTATCGCCCCTAAATAAGGGGCTGCAGCAGCGTCATAGATAGTTGTTTGATTATAGTTAGTGGTTGGTTGCCCATAGCTTGCGTTGTATAAAATATCGAGTTCCTGGTTTTCCTTTTTAAATGTTTTTCTATAGTTCAGGCTCCAATCGAGCGAATTTGTTTCAAACTGATTAACAGAAGATCGGTTGCTTTTTATAGGAGCAATAGCGCCAAGGGTATCCTGTTGTATATTGGTTAGCGCTTCACTACGGTTGCCAAAATGGTTATAACTAAGGGCCGCTGTAATATTATCATGTTTAGTAATGCTCCAGTCAAAACCAATACCAGACTGATACCCGCTCCTTTGAAAACCGGTATAGGTATCCTGTATCAGGTGATTGGTAATTTTTGTAACGGTATCCACCGATGAACGGTCTTGTGTGCTGGGTGTGCGTGAGGTAAGCTGCGCATTGCCACTGAAAAAAACATTAACACCTATATTATTGTGGCGGATATTCAGGTTGGCAGAACCATTTTCCAGCCGCGTACCTGCGGACAGGTTAATGCTGCCATTAATACCCTGCATTTTGTTATCCTTTAAAATGATATTGATGATACCGCCGGTGCCCTGGGCATCATACTTAGCGCCGGGGCTTGTGATCACTTCTATACTTTGTATCTGGCTGGCGGGAATGGCGGCAAGGGCACCGTTATGCTATTGCCAAATACACTGGATGGTTTGCCATTGATCAGGAAACGGATATTACTGTTTCCCTGCAATTCTACATTGCCGTCAATGTCCACATTTACCATCGGCACTTTTTTCAATATATCGAGGGCTACGCCCCCCTGTGAGGTAATATCATTAGCGGCATTGTAAACAAGTTTATCAATTTTATTCTCAATGGCAGGAGCATTGGCGGTCACTGTCACACCCTGTAAATCCTGCCCCGCTGAAGACAGAAAAACACTATTCAAAGAAGCTACACTCTTATTACTTCTAAGCCAAACACTATCGAAGATGTTTTTTTTATACCCAAGAAATTCGATTGTTACTCTATAAACCCCTGCAGGCAGTTCATTAACTTCAAAAGCACCCCTGGCGTCAGTAATGGCGCCATTGATTACTTTTTTTGTCTGTTTATCTGCAACTGTTATTGTGGCATATTCAATTGCCTGGTGTGTAGCCGCATCATTTACCTTACCGGTGATCTTTCCATTAGATTGAGAATAACCAATAGAGCTACAGAACAATAACAAGGCAATAGAAAACAATATTTTCATGAAAATAATCTGAATAACCGGCGCAAACTTACACTACATTTTGTAGAAATTCTGAAGATGTTAGACTCAATAACTCAACCTGCCTGCCGACAGGTAACTGCGCTATATGGTGGATTTTATTTCGTTACCTTTCCTAAGTGAAGATGATTAAATAAAATCCATCAAGTTTAATGATTATGTTTCTTTTGTGCGAGGCGCAAAATCCGCGAATAATGAATTATTTAAGGCTTTTGCAACGAAGCACAAATGGAACAGAGTTGTTGAAATTGGTGGATTTTATTTAATCATCTTCACT
>JBIOGX010000189.1:0-2933 GCA_044448445.1 Chitinophagales bacterium | reverse complement strand
TTGTATTAGTCAGTGAATCAACCGGGTTAGCTCAGCCTGGCGGCCAGCGATTTGAACGGATACATGCCGCCAAGATGGCCTATATCACAGACAGGCTGCATCTTTCATCTGAACAATCGGGTAATTTTGTCCCGTTGTATAATGAATATGAAAGAGAATTGAGGAACATTCGCCAGTCTTTTTTCAAAAAGTATAAAGGTACTAAACCGGATGAAGCTGATGACGCCACATCGCGCCAATATATTGATGATAATCTTGATTACCAGCAACAGGTAATAGAACTGAAACGCAGGTATAACGACCGCTTTTTAAAAGTTATTTATCCACAACAGCTTACCGACCTGTATAAAGCAGAGCGTGAGTTCAGGCAGATGCTGATGAAACGCATAGAGCAGCAACGCAAGAGCGGCGGCGGTGGCAGATATAGGTAACAGGTTAAAAGATCATTCTTGTATCCGCTCACGGATTCTACCGAAAGATGTAAAACTTTCCACAGTTATCAAATAAAAAGCCGGATTGGGCAACATACTTAATAACAGAAGAATTTTAACCCCCAAAACTACCTTTGTGTATCTTTGTCCCAAACGTGCGGGATTACACAAATTTACCCGGCGGGAAAAGTATAACTGCTAAATACTAAATACTATCTACTACCTGCTACGAAAAATACTGTTCTTTATAGATGCAGAGCGCGTGCATCACTGGGTGATGAAACGCCTGTCCTTCGCCTACTCTATAGGTGTGTTGCGCAGCCTGCTGAAAGCGTGCTTTGTGGTAAAAAAGCCATCACTCGAACGCACTTTGTGGGGGATAAAATTTCCTAACCCCGTAGGGCTGGCGGCAGGATTTGATAAAGATGGGGAATATACCGATCCACTCGCCTGCCTCGGCTTTGGTTTTATAGAAATAGGCACGGTAACTCCACGCCCGCAGCCGGGCAACCCGCGGCCCCGGCTCTTTCGCCTTCCTGCAGACTATGCGCTCATAAACCGTATGGGGTTTAACAACGAAGGTGCGGCTGCAGCGGCAAAAAAACTTAAACAAAGAAAAGAACCCGTCATCATTGGCGGCAACATAGGCAGGAATAAAGATACTCCTAACGGGCAGGCGGCTGATGATTATGAAAAATGCTTCCGCGAGCTATATGATGCAGTGGATTACTTTGTAGTGAATGTGAGCAGCCCCAACACTCCCGGCCTGCGTGAACTGCAGGATAAAGAACCCCTTACCCGCCTGCTCAACAGGCTGCAGGATATTAACAGGCAATACAAGAACAAACCCATACTGCTGAAAATAGCGCCCGACCTTACTAATGAACAACTCGACGACATTATAGAAATAGTACGGGATACCGGATTGGCCGGCATTGTAGCCACCAATACCACCATCAGCAGGAACGGACTGAAAACACCCATTGGCGAAGTGGAGGCCATGGGCGCGGGCGGGCTTAGCGGAGCGCCGCTAAGGGAACGCGCTACTGAAATCATAAAACACATACACAGCCGCACGGATATACCCATCATAGCCTCCGGCGGCATCTTCACCGCGCAGGATGCACTCGAAAAACTCAATGCAGGCGCCTCGCTGGTGCAGGTTTACACAGGTTTTATTTATGAAGGGCCTGGCATCGCAAAGAATATCTGCAAGGGGTTGGGATAAAATATCCCGTATTGTGAGTTAGGTTTCCAATGGCACTAATCCTTTAACCAATTAACCAAATAAACCATTTAAGCCATTGGCAATCACAGCTTCATCCCATAATACAGATGGCTACATTCTTCCCCGCCAAAATCAGCAATACCAGGCAGGAACGCCCACTTTTCAAATCCAAACTTTTCCATCAGCCTTATGCTGGGGATATTCTTATCGAGAATAATGGCTATGGCGGTTTTATACTTTAATTCACGGCAGGCATTGATCCCATAGTTCACGAGTTGTGTGCCTATGCCCCTGTGCAGGTAAGCAATATCAACAAAATAACTGATCTCCACCGTATAACGCAATGCCGCCCTGCCCGACCGGTAAGGGCTGATACTGAACCATCCCGCTACTTTGCCGTCAATAACATAAACGAATAGAGGGTATGGCGTGCCGAGATGTTCTTTGAACCATCCTACCCTTTCCGCCACACTGAGCCTTTCCGTAAACCCGGTTTTAAATTTCGCATCTATAGCCTGGTTATAAATCCCAACTACGCTTTCAATATCATCATATTTTGCAAGCCTGATCATATAAGTTTAGTTAAGCCCGGCGCGCATTTCAGTGATCACTTCATTCGCTTTTTCAAACAAGGGAAGCCAGGGAGAAGAGCCATTATCAAAATAGATCACTTGTTCTTGTGCGGCAAGTTTGTGATGATTAGTTAATAAATAGAACCGAACACATCCGCCTGGCGGCAGGTCGAAAGTATTTACAGGAACAGCATTGTAAATATAATTTTGCGCAAGCGTAACCAGTTCAGAAGCGGCCTCACCTGCTGAAGGATTATTACCACTGCTTAATACACCTCCGCCGCTACTTAAATACATGCTTGCAGCGCCTGTGATGAACGATACTAAGGTGACGAGCGTATCGCCCATGTTCCAATCCATGACCACTCCGTAAACAAGTGTTTCATTATCTGGTATTGCAAGTTTCAGTTGAGCAGGTGTAACATGGAGGGCGGTATTGCGGAGCTTTTCGTGGCTGTTCCCGGCCGGAGTAACATCGTAACAGTCTTTTGCTTTCTCCCACGCCTGATAAAATAAATGATAACGCCAACCTGTAAGATTATTATTATAATATAGATCGTTGCCATCATTAGCCTGTGGAATTATCTGTTTTGTAAAGATAAGTGAAGATGTTATACATTTGGATCAAAGACATTGAATTTTATGGAAAAGGCCAAAATAAAAAGTGTTATAAAAAAAGTATTTATCGGGCTGCTGATAGCC
>JBIOGX010000188.1:0-2971 GCA_044448445.1 Chitinophagales bacterium | reverse complement strand
GTATATATACCTAATAAAAAATAAACAATTGACCGGTCCCTATTGTTATTCATTCAAAACTAAGGTAACAAAATAAATGCCAACAGGAAACTTTCTCCCAATGATTTTTATTTGACAGGATTAAAGAATTAAATACTTTGCGGTTAATATCAGGCAATGCATCTCCAACAAAATATTTCCTTAAAGCCATACAACACATTCGGAATAGATGTGCCGGCAGAGTATTTTACGGAACTGGAAGACGTTAATGCCCTTTCCGAAATAACCTCATTACCGCAGCAAAAGCATGTACTTGGCGGAGGCAGCAATATATTACTGACACAACCTGTAAAGGGCCTGGTAATACACAATAAACTAAAAGGCATCACTATAGAAAAAGAGGATAATACCCATATATGGCTGAGGGTGCAAGCAGGTGAGATCTGGCACGATTTCGTTTTATATGCTATCAACAGGGGATTAGGTGGAATTGAGAACCTCGCATTGATACCCGGAACGGTAGGTGCATCGCCGATGCAGAATATAGGCGCATACGGTGTTGAGGCAAAAGAAACCATAGAAAGCGTCACATTCTGGCAATGGGAGGAGCAGGCTTTCTCTGTTTACAACAACAAGGAATGTAATTTCGGATACCGTGATAGCATCTTCAAACAGCAGTTAAACGACAAAGCATTTATTACATCCGTAGTTTTTAGATTAAGTAAGCAACCAATATACAATATAAGCTATGGTGCAGTAGAAAAAGAACTGGAAAGTATGGGCGTACAGGAATTATCAGTAAAAGCTATTGCATACGCCGTTATTAATATACGCACCACCAAGCTGCCCAACCCGAAAGTAACAGGCAATGCGGGTAGTTTTTTTAAAAATCCAACTATATCCCTTGCTCATTTTGAAAAGCTCCATGCTCAATATGCTAACATCCCTTCATACCCCGTAGGCAATACACAGGTTAAAGTGCCTGCAGGCTGGCTTATAGAACAGTGCGGCTGGAAAGGCTATCGGGCCGGAGATATAGGTGTACATGCAAAGCAAGCCCTTGTTCTGGTAAACTATGGAAACGCAAAAGGCAGTGAACTATGGAAGCTATCCGGGGAGATACTGAAATCTGTAGCAGAGCGTTTTGGTATAGAATTGGAAAGAGAGGTGCAGGTGTGGTAATTTACTTCCTCATCAATGGCAGTTTAATATAAAAAGTTGTACCCTCCCCCTCCTTAGTTTCAAACCAAATCTTTCCTTTCCAGAATTCAATTATTTTTCGTGTCATAGCCAAGCCTAACCCCGTACCGGAAGTTTTGGTGGTAAAATAAGGCTGGAATATTTTCTTTACAATATCTTCGGGAATACCCTGTCCATTATCCGTTATAATTATTATAGCATCACCATTTTCTATTTTCAACGACACTTCAATATTACCTGTTTTGTCTGTAGGTATGGCCTGTTTGGCATTTTCGAGCAGGTTGGTGAATACCCGCAACAACTGGCTACGGTCTGAAAAAACGTACAACTTCTCAGGGCTTTTGTTTACTGTGACTTTAATATGGGGGTCATTCAGGTAAAGCTCTGTCGCTTTATTGAGTAGTTCGCCCAATTCCAGTTCTTCAGCGCGGGCTTCCGGCATCTTCGCGAAGTTTGAAAATTCAGAGGCTATATAAGAGAGATTGTCTATCTGCTCTATAATAGAGTCTGACACTTTACCAGTCAGTTCTTTTATGTTAGGATCGTCTTTCTGCATTGCCTGTTGCAGGTATTGAATATTCAGCTTCATGGGCGTGAGCGGGTTTTTGATCTCATGGGCTACCTGCCGCGCCATTTCACGCCATGCGCTTTCCCGCTCACTCTGTGCCAGTAGTGCGGCATTCTCTTCCACCTTATTAACCATCTTGTTGTATTCGCTCACCAGCAGGCCTATCTCATCATCATAAGGCCATGTTATACGTTCATTACGCAACAGGTTCAACTGTCCGAACTGTTTTATAATAACGCTGAAAGTCCTGGTTATCCACCGGGTTATTACTACGGTTACCAGGCTGGATAAAAGAAAGATAAAAGCATATAAATTTATGAGTGTTACTACGATATTGGATATCTGGAATTTCAAATCTTTTTCAGAGGAAAATAACGGTATGTTGAGATACCCCAGTGTTACGCCATGTTCATCTCTGAGCGGCTCATAAGCAGATAAATACTCAAGGGATGCAATCTTTTCATCCTGTATCACTATTGATTTTCCGAAGTTATTTAACTGGTAAAAAGCATCAGGCCTCATCCTGTTCGATATCAAACCTTTATTATAAATATCCTCTTCAGATGTATTGAATAAGACCCCGTCATCGTCAAATACATTTATATCAATTTTTTGCCCGTTAGCGAGTGTGGTTATATAATCCTTAAACCGCCCGGATTTGCTTACACTGTCAAAAATATGTTCGGTATCATAAGCATGGTCCTTTTTTAAATAATCCTGAACAGATTGTTTGGTCGCCTGCATTACGGACTGTAGTTTGTTTTTATTTGACGATCTGTACTGGATGGTAAAAAACCAAATGGTCACAAAACCTATAATAATGAATGAAAAAAGCACTACAGACAGCATTGATAATTGTACCCGCCGGCGCAAAGTGAACTTGATAAATTTACCGGAAAGTAATGAACTGGTAAAATAGGACAAGTATAACTGGTACATTAAAATGATAACTGCAAGCAATATCTGCATACCGAATAAATAAGAAAACAGGGTTATCACTTCCAATATTTCGCTATGATAATGCACTACCACTATCGTGCGTTTATCAGCTATTTTGTAATAGAGCTCCGATATACCCCTGTTGTTGTAAAAGGCATAATGCTGTTCCTGCAGCGTATCATTTTTCAGATGGGTAGTGAAGGGATAATCGTTGGTTTGAGTAATCAGTTTATCATTTATATACACAGCATAGGAATATTCGCTGGCACGCTCTTTATTATATGC
>JBIOGX010000187.1:0-3017 GCA_044448445.1 Chitinophagales bacterium | reverse complement strand
CTTTAGGGGTTGGGGTATGCGCACATTAGTAATGATAAGACACGCAAAAAGTAGCTGGGCAAATCCGTTACAAAGTGATTTTGAGCGCCCGCTGAATGAACGTGGCAAAGAAGACGCCCCGGCAATGGGCGAAAAATTAAAAAAACTGGAGATCATCCCTGACCTTATTATCGCCAGTACGGCAAAAAGAACACAGCAGACGGCAAAAAAAATAGCAAAGGCCGTAGGTTATGATCCGGATGATATTAAATGGGAAGAAAAATTGTATCATTGTATTCCTTCTGTTTTTGAAGAGGTGATCTACGAGGTCAGCGACAAGGTAAAGACAGTATTTATTGTAGCGCATAACCCGGGGATCACCGGATTTGTGAACCAGTTGTCGCCTGAATTCAGTATAGATAATATGCCTACCTGCGGCGTTGTAGCAGCGCATGTAGAAACGAAGGAGTGGAGTGGTTTTGCCATAGCCAAGCGAAAAATATTTTTATTTGAATATCCCGGAAAAGATCATGACAATCAATAAATCAGCAGTACAGATAACCGCTATTTTAGAAAAGTTATTTGAAGAGCATTTTGAAAAAAAAGTGGAAACAGTAGAGGCCCTTGCCGTTTCCGGCTCCGACCGCCGTTATTACCGTTTATCTAATGGTAAAACATCAGCCATCGGTACTTATAATATCAATATCGCGGAGAATAATACCTATTTCTATTTCACCGAGTTATTCCGCAGGCACCAGGTAAATGTACCGGAAGTATATAAGATCAGCAAAGACCGCCGCGCCTACCTGCAAAAAGACCTCGGAAGAACTTCTCTTTTCGACCTCGTGATAAAAGAAGGATATACAGAACCCGTGCGGAAATTATACCACAAAGCGCTAATGCAACTCGCAAAGGTGCAGTGGATTGCCGGCCGCGAAGCTGATTTCAAGCAATGTTTCGCGTCAAAGCAGTTTGATGAAAAAGCGATCATGTCTGATCTTCTTTATTTCAAGTACTATTTCGCCGACCTGCAGAATATTCCTTACGACCGATCAGGATTAATTAGTGAAATGGAGTTGCTGAGTAAAGACCTGGGGCGGGTGCAGCCGCAAACGCTTATGTACCGCGACTTTCAGAGCCGTAATATTTTGGTTTATGAGGACAAAATATACTTCATAGACTTCCAGGGTTGCATGCAGGGGCCGCCGCAGTACGATATCGCATCGTTGTTATGGCAGGCTCGGGCGCAGTTGCCGGGTGCATGGAAAGAAGACCTGCTCAACGGCTATATCAGCAGCCTTAATGAGTTGCATGTACCGCGCATGGATGAGATCTACTTCAGGCGGGGGTATGTGCAATTTGTATTGGTACGTTTATTACAGGTATTGGGATCTTACGGTTTCCGCGGGCTGTTGCAGCACAAGGCACATTTTATTACCAGCATTGGCCCCGCATTAAAAAACCTGGAGACATTTTTATCAGATCATCCGCAAACCCCTGCATATCCTGAGTTAAGGTCTTTGCTGGAAAAAATATCATCGCCTGAAATGCAGGACAGGTACACAACCGTATCTAACAAAGAAAAACCTAATCTCGAGGTACAGGTCAACAGCTTTTCGTATAAGTCCGGTATGCCTAAACCGGGGCCACACGGCGGTGGCTATGTTTTCGATTGCAGGGGTATTCTTAATCCCGGCAGGTATGCGGCCTATAAGTTCCTCACCGGAAATGACGAAATGGTACGCCAGTTCCTGGAGCGCGAAACCCGTATGCCTGATTTTATGAATTATGTTTATGCGCTTGTAGCTATCAATGTTGAGGATTATATTACCCGTGGCTTTGAGCAACTGAGCGTTTCGTTCGGCTGTACCGGCGGCCAGCACCGTTCCGTATATGCTGCCAACCAGCTTGCTAACCACTTAAAAACACGTTATAATATTGATGTGGTGGTAACCCACTGCAACGAGAGTAAATGGGTATTGCAGGAAGAGGCTCCTAAAGCATAAGCTAATACCAAAATGGTATAAATAAAGGACAGAGCCTGAACTCCGTCCTTTATTTATTTTGCCATCTTTCCTTATTTTTTTTTGCCTTTGTTGGGGGAAAGTTGGGTAGTTGAATTTGGGGTGCTTACATTCCGGTTGCGTTCCATATTCTTATCTGGCCCATCGTATGCCGGTGATGGGCAGCCATTATAAGGAGCACGGTTTTCATCAGCTACATTATCACTGTTACTGCAAACTTTTATGCGATTTTTCTTAGGATAATACCCTTCGTAAGAAGTGGCCACGTTTGCACTGTAACGGGGATAGGATTGTGATTGTGGCGCAATCAGATCGGAATTTATACCATTGTCTGTGTCCGGGCTTACATAAGCAGGCTCATTGTTTGCTTTATATGGATTGAGTCCTGCCACCGGTAATGCCGGAAAAGTTGAATTAGTAGCGTTGGGAGTTTCGCAGCATACAAAATAACCATAGTCGCTTTTGCAAACTGCGTAGTTCTCTGCAAACTTGGTTTTATAGCAAGCTTTTTTGTTACACACTTTACCTTCCGGTGCTCCACAAGCTACTTTGTTTGTCTGGGCATCTGCGCTAAAGCAGGCAAATCCTGCCAATGCCAGCGCTATTAGTATCTTTTTCATGATTGTTTGTTTTTAATGTTTTTCAAACTTGTTATCACGATAATTATCTCAAAACCGTGCCACTGCTGTTAATAAAAATATAAAACGGCTGATCTGCTATGGATCAGCCGTTTAGAATAGGTCAATTATGAATTGCCTGATCTCAAAAGTTTTGGTTACAGCAACTTGATGAGACGACTCACGACTTATGACTTATTAATACACATGGTGGTAATAATGATGATGGCTTCGGTGATAATAGCGGTGATGAGGCTTCACCACACATGAGCTGATGAACATGATCAGCAAAAACCCTATTGCTATCATTGCTATTTTCATAAAAATCGTTTATTTGTATTGTTTATTTTTATTTATTTATGAATGCTGTGTTTGTGTTATTTTTTATTTATTTATT
>JBIOGX010000186.1:0-3029 GCA_044448445.1 Chitinophagales bacterium | reverse complement strand
TATAAACATGTGATCCCTTCAGGATCATTCTCTTAACTTAATGACATTGACCTAAAGCCAATGTCATTAAGTTAAGCGATTACCATATTTCCAAGCACACATTCAACCCGCCGCGGCGGGTTGATGTTTACGTCTTTTTCCGCCGGTTTCACCGGAGGCTATTCACATTCTAGTCCTTCGGACTTCCTTAACTAAATGACATTGGCCTAAAGGCCGTGGCTACTTTTCTACATTCCGAACAAATTATCGCCACCTTCTAAAGGTCGTGGCAACATTCAAGAACAAAAGTATATTATTAATGCGCAATTTGTATTACAATGCTTTCAGCGCCAATAACCGCTCCCAATGCTCATGCACGCCTTCCTTTGCCTCCTCTAATAACACGCCTGCATTTTCAGGGTTCTGACGCTCAAGGATGCTAAAACGGGTTTCCTCATACAGGAAATCTTTTAACGGCAATACCGCATCTTTGCTATCAAGAGAAAAACGCTCTCCTTTAGCATTTAACGGATTGTAGCGGAAGAGCGGCCAATAGCCTGATTTTACTGCATTTTGCTGGTGCTGCGCGCCAAACATCATGTCATATCCGTGAGCTATACAATGGCTGTAGGCAATAACAAGAGATGTACCCGGGAAGGCTTCCGCTTCCTGTAAAGTCTTTACGGCATGAGCGTCATTAGCGCCTAACGCTATTTGCGCCACATAAGCGGAACCATGAGCAATGGCCTGCAAAGCAAGATCTTTTTTACCGGTTGTTTTTCCGTTTACAGAAAATTTCGCACTTGCTCCAATAGGTGTTGATTTTGACTTTTGCCCGCCTGTATTGGAATAAACTTCTGTATCGAGCACAAGAATATTTACTTTCTCACCTGTAGAGAGTACATGGTCAAGGCCACCGAAACCAATGTCGTAGGCCCATCCATCGCCTCCAATGATCCAATGGGATTTTTTTACGAGATACCCGGCAATAATACTTAACTGCTTTGCTTCAAAACTATTCAATGAAGCTATTCTTCGGCGAATCTCCTTGACATGCTCACGTTGTTTCATAATTCCCGCTTCGGTAGTTTGATCCATTTTAAGGACTTCATCCACGAGGCTATCACCAATTACATTACGCAGGCTATTTAAGATAATCTTAGCAATGTCCGTTTTTTTATCGTAAGCGAGTTTTATGCCCAACCCAAATTCCGCATTGTCTTCAAATAGTGAATTAGCCCATACCGGCCCGCAACCTTCGTTGTTTTCAGCCCAGGGGGTACTTGGCAGGTTTGCCCCAAAAATAGAAGAGCATCCTGTGGCATTGGCTACCACCATACGGTCGCCATATAACTGTGTCAGCAGTTTCAGGTAGGGGGTTTCACCACAACCGGAACAAGCGCCGGAGAACTCAAACAAAGGCTGCAGCAACTGGGAACCCTTGACTGTATTCCTGTTCACGCGGGAACGGTCAATTTCAGGCAGTGTTAAGAAGAAATCCCAATTTTTAATTTCTGTTTCCTTCAGGGGTATCTGGTCCTGCATATTGATGGCCTTGTGGCCGGGCTGTGTTTTGCTTTCTACAGGGCAGTATTCAACACACAGCTTACAGCCGGTACAATCTTCCACCGATACCTGCAGCGTATATGCTTCCTTATCTTTATCAAACTCTTTACCAATAGGATTGGTGTGTTTGAATGATGTTGGGGCTGCAGAAAGGTCTGTTTTATCATAAACCTTACAACGAATAGCAGCATGAGGGCAAATCAAAAAACATTTACCACACTGGGAGCATAAGCCGGCATCCCATACCGGAACAGAGTCTGCGATATTTCTTTTCTCCCACTTGGTAGTAGCAACCGGGTAAACCCCGTCAACAGGGAATGAGCTTACAGGAAGATCATCACCTTCAAAGGCCATAATCTTTGCCAGCACATTTTTTACAAAATCAGGCGCTGAGTCAGGAACGATCTTTTCAGATTCTATATTGCCTGTTTTTAATTGAGTGTAATCTATCTCATGCAGATTAGCGATTGCCTGGTCAACAGCCGCAAAGTTCTTTAATACTACTTTTTCGCCTTTATCAGAGTAAGTTTTCTTAATAGCATCTTTAATTTTCCCGATAGCATCTTCCTTAGGCAATATGCCTGAAATTGCAAAGAAACAAGTTTGCAGTATCGTATTGATACGCGACCCCATTCCCGCTTCCTTTGCAACTTTTGAAGCATTGATCACGTAAAACTTCAATTGTTTCCCTATTATCTCCTCCTGTATATTATGAGGAAGATGATCCCATACTTCTGTAGTTTCAAAAGGAGCATTGAGTAGAAAAGTCGCCCCTTTTTCAGCGCTTTTCAGAATATCGTATTTATTTATGAAATTGTAATTGTGACAGGCGATGAAATTTGCTGAGTTGACAATATAACATGAGCGAATAGGATTTTTGCCAAACCGTAAATGGGAAACGGTAAGCGAGCCTGATTTTTTTGAGTCATAAACAAAGTATCCCTGCACATAATTGTCGGTTGTTTCACCAATAATTTTTATTGAGTTTTTATTGGCGCTTACGGTTCCGTCTGCACCGAGACCATAGAATAATCCGCGAAACAAGTGTTGTTTTTCAAGCGAGAATGTTTTGTTATAGATCAAACTTAAGTGTGTAACATCATCTTCTATGCCTATGGTAAAATGGTTTTTAGGTTTATCTTTTTTCAGATCATCAAAAATGCTTTTAACCATTCCCGGCGTGAACTCCTTTGACGCCAGGCCGTAGCGCCCGCCAACAATTTCCAATCTTTCTCCTGTCCATTCTTCAGAAATAGCGTTAACCACATCCATATACAGCGGTTCGCCAATGCCTCCCGGTTCTTTACAGCGGTCAAGCACAGAGATTTTCTTTACTGATTTGGGAATAGCGTTTACAAATTCCTTTGCATCAAACGGGCGGAACATGCGTATATAGAGGTACCCGGTTTTTTCGCCATTACTGTTCAGGTAATCAACCGTTTCATGCACTGTATTCGCACCTGATCCCATAATAACTATGATAC
>JBIOGX010000185.1:0-3031 GCA_044448445.1 Chitinophagales bacterium | reverse complement strand
CCGGTGCATGGCACATTTTTTCCACAACTTTTTCAATGGAAATCTTTCCCTGTTTCACATAGTGGAGCATCAGCAAAAGGGAATGTTGCACCAGCGGCAGGCCGGACGGCGCTTTCCGGTAGGGTAGTTGTTTTTCTTCCCAGGTATGAGGCGCGTGATCTGTGGCTATAATATCCAGCCTGTCGTCAAGAAGGCCTTCCCATAAACCAGCCTTATTTTCAGGCGTTTTTATAGCAGGGTTACATTTTATCAGGTTGCCAAGCCGTGCATAATCATCGGCTGTAAAATGAAGATGATGCACACAAACCTCTGATGTGATTCGCTTATCCTTAAGGGGAAGCCTATTGCTGAATAGTTGCAGCTCCTTAGCCGTGGATATATGCAGAATATGCAGGCGGGAATTGTGTTTCTTCGCTAATTGCACCGCGGCGAAAGAACTTTCAAAACAACCTTCCACATCGCGTATCAGCGGGTGAAAGGATACATTATCTGCATTTGCATATTTTGCTTTGTTGGCATTAATTATCTTTTCGTCTTCGCAATGGGTGGCTATCAGTAATTCAGATTCTGAAAATATTTTAGTCAGCGTCATGTAATTGTCAACCAGCATGTCTCCTGTGCTTGATCCCATGAAAATCTTTACGCCGCATACGTTTTTCTTTTTGTCGTTAGTACGCAGCACTTCATCTGTATTATTATTAGCCACACCCATGAAGAAAGAATAGTTGGCTACAGATGTTGTTGCGGCAATATCGTATTTCTGCTCCAGCAATTCCTGTGTAAGCGCCGGTGGATTTGTATTGGGCATTTCCATAAAAGAAGTAACCCCACCGGCCACTGCTGCCCGCGCCTCGGTGGCCATGGTTGCCTTATGCGTAAGACCAGGCTCCCTGAAATGCACCTGGTCATCTATGATACCCGGCAACAGGTAAAGCCGGTCTGCATTAATTTCCCGTGAGCCGCTATGGGCGTCAATATTATCATCTATGCGTTCTATTAACCCGTCCTTTATTAAAACATCTTTTACAAGACTCACTCCTTCATTAATAATGGTGGCCTTCTTTATTAATATCGAAAACATATTGGTATATTCGTCTCGGCTAAACCGCGACAATTTTTTGTTGTGTTGCAAATCTACATCTGAAAACTTACTTTATGTTTAAAATAGCGTTTTTGCTTTTAATACTTATAGCTGGTATCAATGCCTGCTTCGGACAAACGACATTCCTGCCCTTAGGGTCTGAAGATTACCATGTGCTTGACAGGCTTGAAACAATATCCGGGAGGCTTTGCGACAGCATTGCCAATGGAGATAAGCCGGAAACCAGAAGGAATGTGGTAAGCTTTCTTGAAAATGTAAAATCGGCAAATAACCCTGATAAAATGAAACCGGCGCAGGATGGTACCAAGCCAAAGACAAGCAGGCTCAGTAAAATTGACCGTTACAATATGGAGCAAATGATCTCGGAAAGCGGCGAATGGGCTCCAAAAGAATCAGAAACAATAAATTCAAAATATCCCTGGTTCCATACTTTTTATAATAAGCAGTATGATTTCGGATATGTAAAAACTGACGGCTTTTTCCTCGATAAAGATTTTTTTGTTGTTGTAAACCCTGTAGCAAGCGGCATGGCGGTGATGCAGCATAATGACCCAAGCCCCGGCAGTTCTGTACATAATACGTTACTGACCAATAGCCAGGGCGCAGAACTGCGCGGCTGGATATCAAGGAAAGTCGGCTTTTACACTTCTGTTGTTGATAACCAGGAACAATATCCTTATTATGTTTCCAATTGGGTGACCAAGAAACAGCAAGCGGTACCGGGTGCAGATTATTTTCTGCTGCCGGGAACAGCCTCCGGCAGATATGATTATATGCAGGCAAGCGGTTATATAAATTTTGACGCCGTAAAAAATCATGTCAATGTTACATTCGGCTCAGGCAAGCATTTTATCGGGGATGGTATTACCAGCCTATTCCTCACTGACTATTCTTCAAATATGCCTTTTTTGCAACTCCAGACACGTATCTGGCACATAAATTATGAATGTCTGTATTTAGAGCTTACTCCCCAGTATGATAAAAGTATGGGAGATGCCATATTGAATCATAAATTTTCGACCATACACAACCTGACCTGGAATGTTTCCAAACATTTCAACCTCGGATTCTTTGAATCAGAAGTATTCGACCGGCCAAATGTTTACGAAATATCATATCTCAACCCCATTATTTTCTCCACCGCAGTAAACCGCTTCAATGGCAGCGGAGATAAGTCAATACTGGGTATGAGCGCCAAAGCCATTGTAGCAAAGCATCTCCAGTTTTATGCACAGCTACTGTTCAATGAATTTAGGGTGAAAGAGCTAACAAGTAGTAAAGGTTGGTATGGCAATAAATGGGGGGTGCAGGCAGGCGGTAAATATTTTGACGCCTTCACTATTAAAAACCTCGACCTCCAGGGTGAACTTAATGTTGTGCGCCCATATACCTATTCGGCCCAGGATACCCTTGCCAATTATACCAACTATAACCAGCCGCTTGCCGACCCGCTCGGTTCCGGATTCATCAAGGCCACAGGCATTATCAGGTACCAGCCTGTAAAGAATTTATATGTTTCGCTTAAAGCTACTTACTATATACAAGGCGTTGATACAGGAAGCAGTAATTTAGGCAACAACGTTTTTAAAAACTACCTAACGGCAGATCACATTTATGGTGTATCCATGATAAACGGCCCTAAAAGTCATTGCGAGATCATCAGCCTGAATCTTTCCTACCAATTACGCCGCAATTTATTCTTCGACGTGGGGGGTATATACAGGAAATATGTAAATGATGCAGCCATTTACGCCAATGATTATTCAACTACCGGCCCGGTTTACGGACCGCTGACGACAAACTATGTGTATTTTGGCCTCAGGATCAATGCGGCAAGGCGTGAGTATGATTTCTTTTAGTAAATACCGGTACATGGTATATGCAAAATCAAATGTTTTATTAATTTTAAGTTTTTATGCGATACAGAAT
>JBIOGX010000184.1:0-3054 GCA_044448445.1 Chitinophagales bacterium | reverse complement strand
GTATATGCCCGAAACTAATGTCCAGTTTATGGTATCTGTAATAAAAAGGCCGGGAGGAGTTTGTATATCCGGTGGCCCGGTTAGAAAAAACATAGGGCCACTACAAATCGTATCTATCATTTGAGTGGTGAGGCGCGCGCCTAAATTGTCAATGGAAATAATATTGTAATGTTTTTCAACATGGTTTGTCGGGCAGACGTAATAACTGATGTAATAAGTATGCCCTGCTTCCATTGGTGATGATAACCGTGTCTCTAAGTACTCCGCCCAGTAATCAATAGAGTCTCTGAGCGGATGACCCGCAAACATTGAAATACCCGCACACGCATCACCGCTGTGCGGCTGATGATATCCATCTAAACTAAGATTAGGTAGTTTTACCTCAGGATCAGTGGCGCACCTGTTAAAATAGTCGGGAGTAGTATTCAAAGGGCTGACCCAATCGAGCGCTGTGGGAAAATCCCTGTAAAGAGGTAGGTAAATTATTTCGCTCCTTGCATTAGGGCATTTATATTTTAATTCAAAACCCGGATTCGTAACCAGGTTTTGAGCGAATACCTGCGAGGTATAGCATAACAGGCTAAATAACGATATAGGTATATACTTTGGCATTAGGATCACCTGTGGCGTATAATATAACGTACAATATTTGTCAATATTGCATTACAGTATATTTTTTATTATTTACTCGGCTCTGAAAACTGGCTAATAAACAGGTGATCCCGGCCATTCCTGATTAACAAAACTATTTAACCCTTTAACCAATTAACTTATTAGCTTACCTTTGCGCCTCAGTAATACTGTAAAATGGCAAAGCAACCAGATAAAAAGTGTTCTTTTTGCGACCGTTCGGAAAATGATGTAAATATTCTTTTCACCGGCTTAAAGGGCAATATTTGCGATCAGTGTATAGAAAACGCACATTCCTTACTTATAGAAGCTACCGGCGGCGATAAGCTCAAAAAAGATGAAACGTCTAAACCCGAAATTCTAAAACATAAAAATTATAAGCCGCGCGAAATAAAAGCGTTCCTTGACCAATATGTAATAGGCCAGAACGATGCTAAAAAAGTATTGTCTGTTGCCATATACAACCACTATAAGCGCCTTACCATGCCCCCGCAGGATGATGTGGAGATCGAAAAATCCAACATTATGATGGTAGGCGAAACAGGCACCGGCAAAACATTGCTTGCAAAGACCATAGCCCGCCTGTTACAGGTTCCCTTTGCTATCGTTGACGCTACCGTATTTACAGAAGCAGGCTATGTTGGCGAAGATGTGGAAAGTATATTATCACGGCTGTTGCAGGCAAGCAATTATGATGTAGCCGCTGCAGAGCGTGGCATTGTATATATTGACGAGTTGGATAAAATTGGCCGCAAAAGTGATAACCCTTCCATTACACGTGATGTAAGCGGTGAGGGTGTGCAGCAGGCCATGCTGAAATTGCTCGAAGGAGCCGAAGTGCTTGTTCCCCCGCAGGGTGGCAGAAAGCATCCCGAGCAGAAAATGATAAAAGTGAACACACAAAACATACTGTTCATTTGCGGTGGCGCATTTGAGGGGATAGATAAAATGATAGCCCGCAGGATACAGACATCTTCCATTGGCTATAATGCAATAAAAGCTACAAAAGACCTCGACAGGGCCAACCTGCTGCAATACGTAAATGCACTGGATCTGCGCACTTTCGGCCTTATTCCCGAATTGTTGGGCAGGTTGCCTGTTGTCACCTATCTTAACCCGCTTGACGAAGCATCGCTCAAACTTATTCTTACAGAGCCTAAAAATGCTTTGATAAAACAATATGCAAGATTATTTGAATTTGAAGGTATAAAACTCACAGTGGAAAATGAAGCGATTGACTACATGGTACAAAAAGCAGTACAATACAAACTCGGTGGCCGTGGTCTTCGCGCTATCTGTGAAATGATATTGACAGATGCGATGTTCGATATGCCTTCTGAACAGCACGAAGGGGCTTTTCACCTTACACTCGAATACGCCAGGCAAATGGTAGAACACGCAAAGTTCGATCACCTTAAGGCAGCATAAATAATATTTTTTATCCCGATATTTATCGGTAGAATAACTTTGGAACCTGTCTGCCGACAGGCGGATTTGGAATTTTAACTTTGAAATTTATTCCATGCAGTACCTCATTGCGCAATTAAAGGATAAAGCCGGCCTTACTGATGAGCAGGCGCTGAAAGCTATACAAGTTATGAAAAATTATATTCAGGGTAACGTGCCCCCTATGTTCAGCGGCTTTGTTGACAAATTCTTTGCACAAAACAATATTTCGGCAGAAGATGATCCGTTGGGATAATTAACAAATGTAAGTTTTGCTTTACCCGGCAGGCAGGTTTGCGACCCCGGTATGAAGCTTTCCTGCTGCATTTTTTTTTGGATTTGTATTTTACCAGGCTTAATATTTCAAAATGAAATGCTGCTTTTCTTTAAATTCTTTTTTAAAAAACAATACCCCTACTCCATAAAGATCAATACTCATCCGCACGTTAGGGGCAGTGCATAGTTGCAGCCACCCCTTGGTGTGTTCAGGAGTTTTGTGAATATCAACTGCAAGTACAGCGCTATCGTTCTCTATCAGGTAAAAGTATTTATTCATCAGGCTCAGCCACTGCAGCGGGTGGGCCTCATTCAGCAGCAACATATCTGCATGGGGTTTTATTATAGCTTCATTCCCTGGTGGCAGGTGTAGCATCTCCCGGTATTTATAATGGGCGGCAATACGGCTGATGAGGTTTTCATATTGTAGTGCAAGGCTTGGATAGTCAACAATGTATGCCTTGTTGATCAGACCTTTATTTAACAATACTTGCTCAATGAGGTCATAAACAAACGGCGAGTGTATTCCATGACGTCCTTTTGCTTTCCATCTATATTTAAGGTATGTTACAAGAGAATATAAAGCCATGGTAAGATTTTGTTTGGTGTTGCACCGCAATTATAAGAAGAAGACATTGAAAGCTACGTATCTGACCCGATCTCACCTCTCCTTCGGAGCCGCTGCCAGGACACGTACAGAAT
>JBIOGX010000183.1:0-3066 GCA_044448445.1 Chitinophagales bacterium | reverse complement strand
GTATTATGATACGGTAAAAATAGAGACAACTGCTACAAAGAGTGGCACTAAACCCGGAGGGCAAGGGCCTAAACCTGTTGCACCCGCCCCACCGCCAGTAGTTGTCAATGTGCCTGCTATGTATAGCTACCATGCCGATAGCGAGCATTACTGTATCATAGTATTGCCGGGAGTGGACTCAAGAACTCCTAAACTAAAACAGAGTATAAGGGAGTTAAGCGCAAGTAAGTATGCTGCCGCTGACCTGAACATGCTCTTAGACCTTTATAATATAGACCAGGGGGTATTAGTGATCAGGAAGTTTGCCAATGCAGCGTTGGCAAAAGCTTTTAAGGATGATCTTCTTGCCTCGCAAGTATTCGAGGGTTATGCACCAGGGGAGATACACGTGATGACTATATCCACACAGAACTACCGGAAGATGTATTCTGATAAAAAGGCAGAGCCTTATGCTGGGTTTTATAAGGCAAATTACCCCTGACCTCTAAAGGGGAACCTACTATTGAGCATCGGAATAATTATTTTACTGAAACCAGGATTTAGCTCAATTATTACATCTATAATAGAAAGACTTTGTCCGGCTCTGGTTTAAGTGTTAAGCGAAGCGATCACTTAAATCCACTAATGAAAAGAAGGACTCCGTCCGGCAAAATATATTCTACGGACGAAGTATCAAACATTGTTTCTGATATATTTTTCTTCCATAATATTGTCCTCTCTCCAACACATTTTTCACCCATTTTTCAAAGTCCCCAAAATCAAAGTGTTTTTCCCACTCAAACCCTTACTGGTGGCTCAAAGAAATTTCTATGATAAGCAGCCTGCTGCTTATCATACTACTAAAAACGTAGTATCATAAAAACCCAATTTTACGTTTTCTTTCACCCGCTGTACCTTGTGCTTTTTTCAGAACTTTCATTGTTGCGAATGTGTGTATATCGTTGTGCCACACCTTTTTTCGGTGTGGAACAACTAAAACAGGATATGGACGCCATAAGCACGACTTCTTCTGGCGTCAGACGGATAAGCCCGGTAACCTACAGGAGAAAACTAACAAGACGATGCAATCTAAACCGTGGGATATTTTGAGAGTTTTTTGCGATATTTTGGGAGTTTTTGAGATATTTTGTAAAAACTTAATAAAAGCCACAGTAAAGCATTTCATCCGTTTTCACCCATCCAAAATATCCCACCTGCCTGCCCTGCCTACCGGCAGGCAGGCGGTAGGCAGGTTTCCATTTTTCCCGGGAAATGGGACATTTCAAAAAATAGCCAGGAAAGGAACGCTGCTAAATCCCGGTTGTAGCAGGGGAAATGCAATGGAGATTAAAACAACTGTTCCACAGTATTCATTGTAATAAACATTCTGCCACTACCGGGCAATAAAATAAAACCATACTTTGAATAAAAATTAATGGCTGCATCGTCTATCGGATCAACTACTATTGCCATTGAAGCTATACTGGCCATAGAGGTTTCATAACTTCTTTTGAGGGCGTCTATCAATAATAATTTTCCTATTCCTTGTCCTTTGAACCTTACATCAACTGCCAATCTCCCCAATAATGTAACGGGCAGGTCATTATAGGAAGGAGGTAGTTTCTTTATTATAGATTCCGGTAGTTGGCTTCTTTGTATTGAAGCGCTTGAAAGGGTATAATATCCTTTTATTTCTTTGCCGTCATCAGATAATACAAAACAAGCGGACAGCTTTCTTTTCATATCCTGCTTCGCCTGTTTGTGGAGATAGCCATCTAACATTTCATTGCCACACGAAAAATGAGCTTTCTCGTATGTGCCGGCTAAAAGAGATGTTAAATAAATCATTTTGCTGATACTTGCTTTTGATAATGCTTTGCAGCCTCTTTCAATGATTTATTAGGTTTGGGGGGATTAACGAGTGTATCGAAAAATATTTTCCTATCTTCCTCGGTAGCAAGTATGGCATTATGTTTCTCAACAATGCTATTGGCGACCTGTTGAGTAGAATGGATAACAAACTCGGATAGTGATTTGAACCCACTGATCCTTGCAGCCAATTCAAAGAATTCTTTCTGGCTCTTTGTTAGCCTTGCATCAAACCTTGCCTGTTGTGTTTTTGCGTAATTCATAACCTATAATTGTCACAAATGTACGGTTATTTTCCGTACAAACAAAATTATTGTTTTGTAAACGCTATAGGACTTGTATTACAAGAATAGTATGAGGTAATTATGCAAGTCTACTCTAAACTATCCGATTCATAGGTTGCCTTATCTTCTTTTTCTATTCTGCCGCACCCTGCATAACGCCTGTGCCAGTATTTGCTGTTTAAGTTACTGATCACTACTCCTTGTGACCTCGATGCATGTACAAAATAACCGTTTGCGAGGTAAACACCTACATGAGAAACACGAAAGTGGTGAATGCGAAAGAAAACAAGGTCGCCTTCCTCAGCGTCCTCAGGGTCTTTTATCCGTTCGCAATTTCTATGCTGCTGTTTTGCAGTGCGGTATAGGTCTATACTATACACCTTGCCATACAGTTTTTGTGAGAATGCCGAACAGTCAATACCTGTATTGTCCTCGCCTCCCCACCTGTAACGGGTTCCATACCATTGGTCAATGAAACGGTACAAAGGATAATTGTTGATGTCAACCGGGTCAACACTTATCATTTCAGCATACTTACTGATCAGCGGATCTAATGGTTCTTCAAATAACCCTTCCTTTGAAACAGGGTCTGTAACATTTGTTGTATAAGTCTCTTTGATCTGAACAGGCGCCGGATTTGTGAGCGCTATAGCGACTGTATCTTTGTTTTCGACTGAATCCGTTTCGTTAACGGCTCCTGATAAAGTATCTTTTATTTCAACCTGGTTATTCTTACTAATAACCTTACTTACATCATCATTTATTTTAATTGTTGCCGGCTGAGTGTTTTGCGTGTTAATCTCCACAGTATTTTTTTGTGATACTACAATATCTGCTATTACTTCACTTTTCTGATGTGCAGCCATGTACATACCTGTAATAAATTGCGGCTGGTGAGTATTACTCATGGCCATTTGCTGACAACGGGCCATAT
>JBIOGX010000182.1:0-3070 GCA_044448445.1 Chitinophagales bacterium | reverse complement strand
CTGAAAAATAAAATAGCGGTAAGGGTAGAGGCTACAACAATGCCTATATTTAGTACAGGGATTGCTGCAGAACTATGCAGGAAATTACTATTCAGAAAACGTATCTGGTAGTAGATGGAAAAGTAATTTGGCACGCCAACAAATATGCCGGCAATTACATTCTTCCATTGGAATGTGATCTTTTTTAACACAAGCAGTATAGTAACAAGAGTTACACCGATTACGGCAGCAGTGCCAAACCCATAAACGGTATAAACCGCCTGCACATCGGGTGAAGGGAGAAAATTCCGCTGTACGTAGTTTATGAGGGTATCAAGCAGGCCGCTACCTATAAATAATATTGCAGGCCAAAAAAGGTTATGTGGCTTATAGTTCTCTTCCTTGATCCTCGCTGTATAATATACAGCAGGGAATGCCAGCAATATACCCGTTATTTTCAGGAAACTCACCTGCTCATGGTAAAGCAGGATGGAAAAAATCACGGGTATCACCAATGACAGCTTGTTGGCGACCGTGGTTGTAGTAATACCTTCTCTACGTGTGTTATAAGCAATGAGATAAAATAACGGAATAAACACGCTCCCCATCAATATAGCCCAGGGAAACCATGTACTATGAAATGCCACAGTGTTGAATGGTGAATGGCCAATAAACACAATGCCGGTAATGACACAAACACAATAATTGGCAGCGATTGCCTGAAGCGTATTTATATTATATCGTGGAAATAACTTAAAGACTGCCGAGATAACAACGTTTTGCAGAATAGTGATAATAAGGAAGAACATGTACGCTGATTTATAGCTCCATTCCTGCTATGTAAGGATGATCGCTGTTATTATTTACAAATACCTGTAGCCTGTTTTCGCCAATTACTGATGTGAAAGCATGTGATTCACCGGTTAATAATGGTGCAGGCATGCCGTTTCTGATAGAAGTATTCCCGGTAAATATCCTCGCCTCATCCCATAACCCCTGTTTGATGAAGCTATCTAATAATACTGCCCCACCCTCCACAATAAGCGACAATATCTTTGCCTCATACAGGCGGTGTAGTAACTGCGACAGTAGCGTATCATCAAAACGCATCATAACATGATGCACATTTCCATTAAGCACTTCCTGCTCCTCATTGATGATCCAGGTAGCGGCTGTGTTGTCAAAAAGGTGATGTGTAGCTGGCAATTGTAGTTTACGGTCAAGCACTATTCGGAGCGGTTGTTTTCCCTGCCACAGGCGGGAGGTCAGTTGGGGATTATCATTTAGCGCTGTGTGTGTTCCAACCATTATTGCACCTTCTTCCGTACGCCATTTATGCACCAGTTTTTGAGCATTTTCTCCCGTGATCTGCATCCTGCCCCTGTCTGCGGCTGCTAAATACCCATCTAAAGTCTGTGCCCACTTCAGTATAATGTATGGCCGTTTTTTTTTGTGATAACAAAAGAAACGCCTGTTCACCCATCCGCCTTCTTTTTCCAGGATGCCTGTTTGTACCAGTATCCCTCCTTCCTTTAATAGCTCTATTCCCTTGCCGCTCACTACTTCAAACGGATCCTTGTTAGCAATAATCACCTGTTTCACTTTTTCTTCCACCAAACGGATAGCGCAGGGTGGGGTGATGCCATAGTGAGCGCATGGCTCCAGGTTTACATACATCGTACTTTCAGGAATCAGATGCTTATCCGCTTCAGGCACATTTTTCAGGCAGTTCACTTCAGCATGGTCGCCTCCGTAATAGTGGTGCCACCCCTCGCCTATGATACGGTCATTATATACCAACACAGCCCCCACCATAGGGTTAGGTGCGGTATGACCCTTGGCTTGTTGCGCGAGCTGCAGGCAGCGATTCATATAATATTCCTGGGTATTCATTAATACTTACCGCTAAAAATAAGCAATTTCACAACATGAGTAGGAGTTTGGTGTTTATCTTTACAACATGTTTCTTAGTTACAGCCGTGCATTTTATGAGTTAAAGAATAAACTACAACCGTTATACGATGATCGGGAAGCTGAAGCGCTGGCACATGAAATACTTTATTTTATTACAGGTCTGGATAAAACGCAAAGGCTTTTACAGAAAGAAATGCTGTTTACTATAGCGCAACAGGAAAAATATGAATTGGCTGTAACTGACCTGTTAAGCGGAAAACCGTTGCAATATATAACAGGGTCTGCCTGGTTCATGGGAAGGGAGTTTCATGTTAATGAGCATGTGTTGATTCCCCGCCCGGAAACAGAAGAACTGGTACAATGGATAATTGATGACCGGAAGAATAAAGCAGGCAATATCAGTATATTAGACATAGGCACAGGCAGCGGCTGTATTCCCATATCATTAAAATTAGCCTTGAGCCACGCAGATGTGACTACGTGCGACATTAGTAATGATGCATTAAACGCGGCAAAAAAAAACGCTGACAGGCTACAAGCCTCCATACAATTACTTAAACTCGATTTTCTTGATGCTGCACAACGCAATAAACTGGCTAATTATGATGTTATTGTTTCCAACCCGCCTTATATACCTGTTTCGGAAAAGGAGAATCTGCATACTAATGTAAAAGATTATGAACCCGGTATCGCATTATTTGTACCTGATGATGACCCGCTGGTGTTTTATAAGGCATTAGCATTATTTGGTAAGGAACATTTGAAGCCTAAAGGCTATATTTATTGCGAGTTAGATGCCGGTCATGCTATGGAATGTAAGGCAATATTTGAAGAATGCGGTTATAAAGAAGTACTAATAAAGAAAGACATGAACGGTAAGTGGAGACTGCTGAGCGCAGAAAAACCCCAACCCTAAGGGCGCTATTATGAATATAAAAACGAACAGACAAGATAAATGGTTTATCAGCATCATAATGCTGGTGCATATCCTGTTTTTTCTTTTAGCCTGTTCCTATAAGCGTATTTACATGGGTGACTCATTTGAGTATATATATGAAGCGCTCAATATTAAAAACCTTTTCTTTTTCTATAGCGGCAACCCTGTAATGCCAATCATGCCCGAGTATATGACCCAGCGGCAACCGCTTTACCCGCTGTTTCTAATGTTGGTGTATAT
>JBIOGX010000181.1:0-3076 GCA_044448445.1 Chitinophagales bacterium | reverse complement strand
GACTGAGGGCTACGAAAAAGCGGAAGTAACCGCGGGCGGCGTGGACACCAATGAACTCTCAAGCAAAACAATGGAATGCAAAAAGGTGCGCGGCCTTTTCTTTATCGGTGATTTTGTATATATTATTATGAATGTTTTTTGCATAGGCATCCCAGGTAAATAATCTTATTTTCTCATCTCCTTCATCTGCAAAATAGGTTAACCTGTATTCAACACGCATACGATAGAGGTTATAGAATGAATAAGGCTCATTTTTCAGTGCAGGAATATCAGCTATGTACATTTTTATTTGCCGCCTGTTCGATTTTAATAAGGTGTCTTTTACCTCAGGAAAACCATTAAAGCCTTTCGCTTCAAAATGCAACTCTTTGGGATACGACATAGTGAACCATGTATGCTGAACAGGTATCTCGCACTGGAATGTTTCATCTCCGTAGAACGATTCCTGCTGTATTTCTTTCAGTAAATATTCTATTTCGGCATTCTTTTCCACTCCTTCAAGGGCTATCATTACCTGGTAGGTACCGGACTCATTCGTTGTTACTTTGATACTGTCACGGATTATTTCGTGCACCTTGCCATTGCGGAGTATGGTGCGCGCCTTGATGGTCTGTATCTTTGCATTGGGATACACCGGAATAGATATTGTATTGAAACTTTCGATACCTTTCTCATCCAGCACTTTGATAATTTTGTGCTCAGAATAATAAGTGGTCATTCCCTTCCCTTCATATTTGTAGTCAATATTTATACTGTTAAGTACGTAATAGGCAGGAAGATTTGCGTATTCAGGCGGAACAGGATGAGGATAAGGAGTTGTTTCCCATTCTGCAAATTCAGGATCTTTTGAAACCCTTTGAGCAAAAGCAGATAGCGTCAATGCACATAAGAAAATACAGGCGGTAATTTTTTTCATATCGGAAGTTATTTTTGACATGCTCACTTAGTTGCAATTAGCACTACTGATTCTTTGTATATTTTTTTCAGGTCGTCAACCATTTTATTGTTATCGGCAAATTGCTTTTGGCCTATGGCCATAGTATTCAGTTCGTATTCTTTCACAAGAGTTACCTGCTTCTTATCTGCTTTGTAAGATATTTTGTAGCCCCACATCCCGTCAACAGATCCTTGTGCATTTTTCGGCAGATAGGTTACCTTATATCCCTTAGGAATATCCAGCACCACAACCTCTTGTGTCTTTTCTTTGTAATTATAAAAATAGGGTACTGTCCGGTCTTTCGTATCAATATGTTTGTTTTCAAATTCACGGTTCAGGTTCATGTTAATATAATACTGTTTACCCTCCTTCTGTGGATAATCATCAATGGTAAAGTCTGCCGTGACGGCTACATCTTTGTTTCCTGTGTTACTTGCAGAGATGTCATAACGGGTTTGCTGGTATTTATTGGAGCCTCTTTCGGTAAGTCTTTTCACGTATTTTTCCCTATCATCATTTTTAACGTACATCATAGTTACTCCTATTTGCCATGCCTCATAACCTTTGTATTCTTGTTTTACTGTACCTTTTATCTGATTATCGCCAATGCTGATGAAGGTGCTGTCAACAGTAGTGTTTTTATCGGCAGCAACTTCCGGTACGGTTACGATCTTGTAATGAGTAGTATCAATCGCTATCATGGCTTCTTTGCCCTGTATTCCCGCAGGGTTGACGCCAAATGGTATCAGCGGATGCGTACCATCCATGAACACCCATTCGCCATCAAGTTTTATAGTGCAGATCATGTGGTTATTCACTGATGGTATTGGGGTCTCTTCATTAGTATAAGGTAAATGCCGTGTGCCTATCCATGTATAGTGGGCATCAATGCCTGCCTTACGGCACATCGCTACAAGAATACTGGCCATATCTTTGCAATCACCGTATTTTCTTTTGCAAACCAATTTCGCTTCGCGCGGTATAAAACCTTCCAGCCCGTTTTCAAATGCTATATAGTGCATATTTTTTTGCACCCATTTATAAATATGCGCTGCTTTTTCTCTTTGGGTATGGTCGTTCTTCGTGATCTTAGCCACCGTTGAATCAATCAGTGTATCAGCCACCATATTTATATGGCTTATGAACTTGTAAAGGTATTTGTATAACTGATCGGGGTTAGCCAGCATTTCACGTGGCTTATCTTCAGCATAGCGTTTGTACGACTTTATATAGGGGATTACATGGGGTATGTAATAAGCAGTAGATGGAACACCGCTGAATGTCTTAAACGCAGGAACATCTTCAGCAGTAAATATATAGGTTATGGTAGCGCTTCCCTCTTCTTTGGTTTGTTTTATCCATGAGGTATGTTCTCCTTTTAATACAAAATCTATGTCAACATACTTGGGTACAACAACTTCGAACCGCGCCTTTACGATCGGAATATCATCCTGGAAATCAAATGATGGAAGCATGTGAGGATCTGAATGTTCTATAACATATTTTACTTCCGTAACTGATTTTTTGACCAGACCTGAAAAATCAACTACAGCATACCTGTTATCGTCATAGAATATCGGATCTTTATCAGAGCGTACATCGCCGATATTATAGCAGCGGGTTTTCTTATACCCTGTTTTTGACGGATTAGACCTGTTTGCTTCTATGTCGCTGAGCTCATGCAAAGAACTGTGAGCAATATACTCCTGGTTAAAGATGCCCGGCGCCAGGTCGCTGATCATTAATTTTTGAATGGTTACATAGCTTTTGGCAGCAAGTACATAATTATTAGGAACAAGGTCGTCTTCCTCGTAGGTTATTACAAGCCGCTCGGTATAGTTTGTAATTACTGCATTCTCATTTTTATACTTGTTCGCAATCGAATCATATTCCTGCCCTTGCAGTGAATTGCAAAGGAATACGATTGCTGTTAACAAGTATAATCTCTTCCTTAATTGCGCTATTTTTATTCCTATAGGTAATAACATATTAAAAACGATATTCCACAAAATATTCATTTCTGTTGATTTGTACCAACTGCAGCAGAAAAATATTTTTTTTAGGAAGGATATATTACAGACAAGTTATGACCATACATAAAAAATATAGGCCGGGGTGTATGCCCGGCCTATATATAAT
>JBIOGX010000180.1:0-3097 GCA_044448445.1 Chitinophagales bacterium | reverse complement strand
TACCTATACTGCATGTAATAAAAACCATTGTGTGAATGTGGTTTGTGCGAATGGAGGTACCTGCGATGGTGGCAATTGCGTATGCCTGGTAGGTTATGAGGGCTCAAGGTGTGAAATACTCAGCAGGGATAAGTTTGTTAATACCTTCAATGGCTATGATTCCTGTGGAAATTTTAATGGCCACATTTATGAGCAATACCCGATACGCTTACTTGCTATGCGAACTGATTCCATAGAGTTGACATTATTCGGCCTGATGAGGAACCTAAACGACAGCGCGGTTTGTACCATGGTTACTACTGATTCATTTAATTTCCAGGGATTAAATAACAGCACTACTTATTATGGTTATGGCAAACTCAGGAATGATAGTTTATGGATGCACTACCACGTGCAGCATGATACCACTTCGTTTGACTGCCATTATTTCGGGATAAGCTATACGCATTGAAAAAAGCCTCACCCCTGCCCTCTCCCAGGGAGAGGGTGAGCCTGCCGGTAGGCAGGGTCGAATGAGTGGCATATTTTTAAGCGAATGAGTGATGTATTTTAAGCGACTACTTTTTCATCCTCTTCTTCCTTTTCTTTTTCTATTCTGCCCCGCCTGAGCGGATTGGCTGTATTTGCCGCATACTCTTTTCGCTGGCGCAGGAGATCAATACACTGGTAAACTGCTTCACGGAAAGAAGTGGGGTCTGCTAAGTTTTTACCTGCGATATCGAAGGCTGTACCGTGATCGGGAGAGGTTCGTACTATTGGAAGCCCTGCTGTAAAGTTAACGCCTTCACCCTGTGCAATGGTTTTAAAAGCTACAAGCCCCTGGTCATGATACATAGCAAGCACAGTATCAAATTCCGTATAGCTGCTGCGCGCGAAGAAGGCATCTGCGCTGTAAGGGCCGAATACGAGATGACCATTCTGCTTCATAAGGTCTATTACGGGTTTTATCACTGTTTGTTCTTCATTTCCTATTTGTCCTTCATCGCCGGCATGCGGGTTTAATCCCAGTACTGCAATTCTGGGTTTGTCTATCCCGAAATCTTTTATCAGTGAATCGCGGAGTATGGACAGTTTGGATTGCAGTAATTCTTTTGTGATAGCGCCGGCTACCTTTGATAAAGGAATATGTTCTGTTGCCAGCGCCACACGCAGGTTGTTGTGGTATAAGAGCATCAATACATCTTTAGCGCCGAATTTTTCTTTAAAGTAAGGAGTATGGCCTGTATATGGGAAATCCGGTATGTTGGTATTGCCCTTATGGATAGGCGCGGTAACAATAGCATCGAGTTGTGCGTCTTTGAGGCATTGTGTTGCTACCATCAGCGACCGTAAGGCATATTTGCCGGCAGCATCTGTAAGCACGCCTGGCTGTATGGGTACTTCTTCGTCCCAGCAGTTGAAAATATTTACCTGCTTAAGGTTTAGTTTGGCCAGATCTTTAGTGCTGGTGAAATTAAAGGTGTGTTCTGTTACAATACGGCGGTAATAATTGATCACCTTATTGGATGCGAATATTACGGGAGTGCACAGATCAAGCATACGGTTGTCTGAAAATGTTTTAATGATCACCTCCGTGCCGATGCCGTTAAGGTCTCCTGTAGTAATTCCGATAACCGGTTTTTCGTTATGTGGTTGCATGTGTTTTAAAGTAAAAATTTAAAAGTAAAAAGTAAAAAATACTCGCTAAGCTTTGCCATAATGAATTAAAAAATCGAGCAGCATCCGCAAGCCATAAGCCGTACCGCCTATGGGGATATAGCCTTTTTTTGAGGTTGCGAAAGATACGCCGGCAATGTCAAAGTGCATCCAGGGATAATCAGTAAAATGCTCCAGGAATTTACCTGCGGTAATAGCGCCGCCGGAGGGTCCGCCCACATTTTTAATATCGGCAATATCTGATTTTATCTGTTCCCCGTATTCATCCCACAGCGGGTACTCTACCAGCCGTTCGTATTGGCGGAACCCGCTATCGTGGAAGGCTTGTTTAGTGCGTTCGTCTGCTGTGCCCATACAGACTATGCCATGCTCGCCCACAGCAACAGATGCCGCGCCGGTAAGCGTTGCGAAATCCATAACCAGTTCAGGTTTATAGCGTTTAGCCCAATGCAGCGCATCGCCAAGAATCAAGCGGCCTTCAGCATCTGTGTTCAGCACTTCCACGGTTTTGCCGCTATACATGGTTATTACATCTCCCGGCACATAAGCTTCTTCTCCGGGCCGGTTATCCGTTGCCGGTACAAGGGCAATGATATGCAGGGGCAATTGCATTTTAGCTATAGCATACATAGCGCCGCTCACCAATGCAGCCCCGCTCATGTCGCTTTTCATTCGGTCCATGGAGTTGGGCGTAGGCTTGAGGGAAAGGCCGCCTGTATCATAAACTACACCCTTGCCTACCAGTACAAGTGGTTTTTTATTCAATGCTTTTTTAGGCGTGTATTCCATTATTGTAAAAGTAGGAGGCTGTTTACTACCAAGGTTTACCGACAGCAAGCCCCCCATTTTCTCTTTTTCTATCCGGGATTTGTTTAGTACGGTAACTTTAAATCCACTTTGCTTACCCATCAAAGTTATTTCCTTCGATAATTGCCCGGCAGATAAGTAGTTCAGGGGAATATTTACTAATGTACGAATGCGGTATATAGCGTCAATAATAGTGTTTAGCTGCGCCACTTCTTTTACCGTAGCGGATTCTTTTGTGAAATAAATGCGCTTAAGCGAGTTGGTTAATTTTTTGGCCTCTGTACGGTATTTGAGAAACTGGTAATTCGCAAGGGCTGTTCCTTCTGCCAGGAGTGTTGCCGCATGATCCTGCCCGGAAAGATTGGTGATCGTTATTTCATCTAATTTGTGTTTGTTGCAAACAGCTTGCAGCTCCGCACCTGCTTTGCGGCACGCTTCACGGGTTTGCCAGCCAGCCTGTCCGGCAGGCTGGTCTGGCTTTTTATTTTTCAGCAGGTAAATGAAAATAAAATAGCTGTACCTGTTTATGGCGACCAATGATTGATCGGTACTAAAAGAGGTAGTTGCAAAGGTGGCTTCCTCTGAGTTCAAATCCGGGATCTGTGATAATTTTATAGTGTCATCTATTATATAC
>JBIOGX010000179.1:0-3110 GCA_044448445.1 Chitinophagales bacterium | reverse complement strand
TTTAGTTAAGGAAGTCCGAAGGACTAGAATGTGAATAGCCGCCGGTGAAACCGGCGGAAAAAGACGTAAACATCAACCCCAAAGTGGGTTGAATGTGTGCTTGGAAATATGGTAATCGCTTAACTAAATGACATTGACCTTTAGGTCGTGGAAATAAGAATATTAGGATGGCTTTAGCCGAAATCATGTTGAGTGTAATTTTAAAGTCCAAATGGCAAAAACAAGCTGTTCCAAAATTAGGAAACAGCCTGTTTCAGTGAATTACAAGATCATTTCCTGGTGTACTTTATTTCCATACTCTTATATTCTTTACCGTTTGCAGGGATCATATACATTTCGATGAGTTGATTTTTATCGTCTGTCATTTTCATGGTTTGCCGTACCGCTACATCTTTGCCAGTCATTGGATCCACGCTTTTTCCTTTCAGCGTGATCGTTTTTGTAGCTGCATCCCATGGGCCTTCAAGATACATGATACCGCTGCCCATATTGTCTATCCAGGTATTTACAAATACTTTTTTTGCATTGTCATATCCTAAGGTGCTGATACCTTCAAATGGCATCCCGTTAAAGTTGCCTTTGTTTGTAGATAATTGGTAACGGCCCCCCATAATCATTTTATTTTCGCTTGTAGCTGTGTTTTTGGTTGGGGGTTTTGAAGGGTCCATCCACATAGTTATTTCTCCTGACCATTTACCATCGTAAGAAGCAAGCATTTTATGCATATCACCAGGAGTCATATACTCCTGCCAGTTTTTCATCATGGTTGCAGAGTCCATTGGCGGAGGTGGCGGAGTTGTTTCCTTTGCAGGCGCTGCAGCTACAGGAGGGCTGTCAGCCTTTTTTGTAGTGGCAGCTTCATTATTAGTAGTATTGTTGCAGCTAATCATTGTTGCAACAAGGAGCGGAAATAAAATAGCTGATTTGTTCATGACGTTTTTTTTACAAAATATAAAAATATTTTGACATCTTCACTTACCCTGCTGATCCGGGATTAAGGAAACCAAGGATCACCCACCACCTGAAACGTTCCAGCATGGCGAATTTGCTCCATTGTCCCCGGATAAGAAAGCCAATACCGTATGCTATGGCATAGCCCCATTTGGCCACATACTCGAGGAACTTAATAATGAGCGCTACAGGTTTTCCTTTCAGCAGTAAACGCTCTCCGCCACCAATGCCCATACTATGGCGGCGCACATATTCCTTGCCGAACTTATTAGCTTCCACGCAATGAAGTATCGCCACATGAGGCAGATACCATACTTCATGGCCGTGAGCAAGAATACGCAGGTAAATATCTTTTTCTTCAGTAGCCAATAACCCTGTTCCTTTTCTGCCAAGTTCTGTATTGAAATATCCGATCTCGTCAAAGACCTTTTTGCGAAAAGCCATATTTGCGCCTGATGGATAACGCACGCCTGTAAGCCGCTTTACTTTTGGCCCCTGGTTGAAATTACCTACCAGGCCGAAGAAGTATTTGGAATACCAGCCGGGAATATCCGTAAGGAATTTTGGAATTATTTTTCCACCTGTAGAATAAGCTTTTGGATGCGCATCAAAAAACTCAACTATGGACGACAGCCAACCGGGCTCTGCCGTTGAGTCATCATCAAGGTAGGCGACAATTTCGCCCTTAGCTTCTTTCGCACAGCGGGTGCGGGTATTTGCAACCCCTTGTGCGTACTCTGTGTAATAACGAAAATTATAAGCAGGGTGTGCGGCTTTATATACTTCAAGAAGTGCAACGGTGTTATCTGTGCTGTTATTATCCACAACAATTACTTCGTACTTACTTTTATCAAAATCCTGGTTAAAAATACTTTCTACCGCATTGATAATAAACCTGGCCCTGTTGTAAGAGCAAATGACTGCCGAAATCTTGAAGGGATATTCCATCGGGTTTAAAATTACATCAGAAATGGGTAAAAGGTTAAAAAGATAAAGGGTTAAAAAGGGTTATTCTTCAAAATCCTTTTTCAGCACATTGATCACATCCCCTATAGGTAGCCCCATTACATTATAATAATCCCCGTTTATCTTTTCTATGCCGGTAACGCCTATCCATTCCTGTATGGCATAAGCCCCTGCCTTGTCAAAAGGCTTATAATGAGTAATATAGTGATCTATCTGCGCATCGCTTAACTTCCGAAAATATACTTCGGTAGTTACAGAAAAGCTGGCTTCTTTTTTGTTTTTCCTGATACATACGCCTGTGACCACTTTATGCATCTTACCGGAGAGTTGCTGCAATATGGCCTTAGCATGAGCGGCGTCTTCAGGTTTTCCGAGTATGTGATGGTCAAGCAATACTACCGTGTCGGCGGCGATAACAATGGCGTCATGCGCAAGGTGAGATACCGCATCTGCCTTTTTCTTTGCGAGATATTCAGGCACTTCTTCTCCTGGCATACCGGGTGGATTAGTTTCGTCAACATCAGCTATCATTATGGTGAACTGTAGTTCTGCCAGCTCCATTAGCTGTTTACGACGCGGGGATTGTGATGCTAAAATGATATTTTGAGACATAGTGTAAAGTCAAAAGTTAACACTATATATGCGGCGCATAATAAGGGCTGATAAGCAGGTACACCAATACTCCGGTAACACTTACATACAGCCATAAAGGCCAGGTATATTTCGCCAGTTTTTTATGTTTTGCAAATTCGCCGGTGAGCGATCTGTAGGCGGTGAATAATATAAAGGGCAGGATTATTGTTGCCAGCGCAATATGCGTGATAAGGATAAAGAGGTAAACAAAAAACAGCCAGTTATGTTCGCCACCATATTTTGTTTCCACGGAAAGTAAGTGATGCCCTATATAAGACACAAGGAACAATACGGATAGCGCTATAGCTGTGAGCATAAGCCGCTTATGAAGCACATAGTTCTTGTTTCTCACCGCTGCCAGTGCCCATACCAGCAATATTGAAACAGTTCCATTAATGACTGCATTGCATAAAGCAAGGAGGTGCACATTAAAACCAGGGTTAAGCCCCTGTAAGGGCTTGAAGTTGGTTAAAAAAACCACTGCGCTGAATACCACGAAGGATACAGTGATGATGAGCAGGGTTGCGTTCTTATCATTCTTTTTTAATACAGGCGTTAGC
>JBIOGX010000178.1:0-3116 GCA_044448445.1 Chitinophagales bacterium | reverse complement strand
GTTATGTAGTACCGCTCACCGCTATGGCCACGGTTTATGCCATTAACGGAACAGATACAGCTTCAGCAATACCAGGTTCAGCAGATGGTTTTTTTGTTATTAACGGGCTTTCTGCTACGACTTATATAGTATTGGTTAATCCCGGAATCATTACACTTCAGCCTTATTCCCAATCAAATGTGCAGGTTGTTTATGGGGTTGTAACTAATTTAGGAACGATAACGTTGCATCCTTAGTAAAGATATAATGGGTTATACCAATTGAACATCAAAAAACGGCACAAAAAAATTTCGCGCAAAGGCGCCAATGGATAGATTCTGTATTACGGTTTAAAGGCGCAAAGGTGTTTTGGCTTAACACTCAATGCAGAAATTTGATGTTTAAATGGTATTAGACCACTGAGAAATATTCTAAGAAAAAATCCCGGGAGTTCTCTTTGGGGATTTTTTTTGCGAATTGGTGACATGGTTTAATGAAATTCTTATTTAGTCAGTTTATAACCAATGGTCAGGCGTATGTATGGCGCTGAGAGCGGTGTATTTGTATTATAGCCTCCCTGCATGTTCGGTTGTACCATCCCTTGCTGTACCAGCGCATCAAACAGCCACTTTTTATTGTACTCATAACTAAAGCCCAGCATATACCCGAACCTGAGCAGGCTTCCTTGTGGCGCGGGGTATTGCGGCCCTGTATAAGCTGAGAATGGCGCTCCGGAATAGGTTATCTCTGTGCTTAGCGTTTGTGGTGGTGCCGGGGCGGGGGAGTTTACCTGCCCAAAACCGCTCTCAGTAGCCGTTCGCGGTAATGATTTGATGATGTAGGTATGTTCTGTAATGCCGGTCAGTTGGCTATAGATAATGTTTACCCCTCCATATACTGAAAAATCTTTGGCTACATAATACTTCAGCAATACCGGCAATTCAAATTCTATATAAGCGCCGCCGGTCACATTCGTTTTTACAATAGAATCATGTGTCTCGGTATAGGTATAATTCCATATCCAGAATGTTTGGCTTGTGCCTATTACATGAACAGGAACGCTGTCTGTATGTTGCGTTATATTTCCATCCTTGTTTACGTTATAGTAAGATTTAGGGCTTCCGATACTCCTGCTGCTGAGGAATGCGGGCTTTATGGCAGGTTGCAGCATAATGGCAAGCTTTGGTGTTATCTTATATTGCAGGTAAGGAGAAATAACCGCTTTTTTTGCGGCGTCATTATCAAACCCTTGCTCATACCCTCCTTTTATGCCTGCTTCAAACCTTCTGAACTTAGGTTTAGGAGTCTTTTTCTTTGTTTTATCATCGCCTGGTTTTTTATCATTGCTTACCGGGTCTTTCTTATCAGTTGATGTTTCTTCCTGTGATTCATCTTTGCCTGTTTTTTTATTTCCAGTGGCCATTGAAGAATTAGAAGCGCTGCTGTTATATACGTTTTGAGGTTGTTGTATTTCTGTTTCTGTTATTGTTTTGCGAGGTTCGTTGTCAGTTGTTTTAGTAATATATTTAGCAGATGTGTGCCTGTTGTGTTTATTTCTATTCTTCGCTATGGGCGCTTCATTTTTTGCTTTATTAGTACCTGTTTGTTTACCCGGTTTATTGTCAGTTGATTGATTTGCAGTTGCCTGGGGATCATCATTAGCAGGTTTAGTATCAGTTACCTTATCATTGCTATTTGCAGTTGTTGCGGTATTATCATTTGTGTTTTGTGCAGGTGTTGTTTTTTGTTCTTTAGAAATATTATTGTTAGCAGCAACATTTTTTACTGTCCTATCAGAGTTGCCGCGTATATTCCTTGCCACTAAAACACTGATGGCTACTAAAGCAACCACCATTGCAAAGTACCCAAACCACATATAGGGAACGCGGGGTTTTTTAGTTGGTATGCGGTCTAATTTCTTCTCAAGCGCGTCCCATGCCGCGGGAGGCGGAGTTTCGGTATAATTACCAAGCTCATTTTTGAAAAGGTCATCAATTTTTTTCCTGTTTTCCATTGTATGTTGGTTACTTCATTAGATGATTTATTTTTTCTTTTAGTCTTCTTCTTGCATCATTCAGATGCCACCTGCAATTGTTCCCGTTTAGATTTAATAAGGCCGCTATTTCTTTATGCGAATAATTTTCAAACACAAAAAGGTTAAAGACCGTTCGCTGCACTTCGGGTAGGGTGTGTATTATTTTTAGTAGCTCTTTATGTGATATTTTTTCTAACGAATCACTGTTCATATACACATCTTCCGGTTGCACTTCTTTATGGGCCTGTTCGTCTTTAATATTTTTTCTCAAATGGTCGGTAACTGTATTTACCACTATCCGTCTTATCCAGCCTTCAAATGCCCCCTCGAAAGAGTATTGCTCCAGTTTTGTAAATATTTTATAGAAACAATCATTTAAGAGTTCTTGCGCGACAGGGTCATTATTATACATGTATCTTTTTATAACACCATAAGCAGCGGGCGAATACAGGTCATATAGCTTTTTCTGTGCGCTGCGGGACCTGGCTATACAGCCATCAATCAGTACCCTCAGATCATTATGCCCTGGCACACTCCCTGCTGAATCAGACAACCGGCTCTTTATGTTATTTAGTTCGGGCAACGCTCTATATAAATTTATTCCATCCGTTAGGCTCATAAACTTTCAGCTAATAGGATAGACGTGTAATAAAAATAAAATGTTAGTGCATAAAAAAAATATTTCTAAGGTACTAACATTTACCGAGGAACACTCGTCTATGGTTATAGCCATAGGTGGGTTTGGGTTAATCATTTGTTTGCGAATCGTTTTTTCGCTTGTAAATAAATATTACCGGCAATCTAATATGGCATGATAATTGATCTCTTTTGCGATAGTTTTATGAGCCAAATAAACATGATCCGTTAAAAAATCGTTTATGAAGAAAATAACTTTACTCACATTAATTACTCTATCTTTTTTATCTGCGAGTGCCCAGGCGCCCATAACCACTTTAAATGAAAATTTTGATGTTGCCTGCGCCACGGCAACGTTCCCTTATTCTGATTATTGGATGGTATTTAATCCAGTTTCAGGAACAAACCCTCTTGGCGCATGGAATTGTACATCAACGAATGGCCGGCCAAATACGTCAGGTTCGCC
>JBIOGX010000177.1:0-3175 GCA_044448445.1 Chitinophagales bacterium | reverse complement strand
TAATTACGGTTATTGCAGCAGTAGTGGTAAATACCGCCATAGAGCCAAATTCATACCAAACCAACCCCGCGAGGCTGCTTGCTATAAGGGTGCATACACTTTGAAACCCTGTATAAGTACCTATCGCAGTGGCGGTGTCTTTTCTATCAGAAATATTTGAGATCCATGCTTTGCTGATACCGTCGGTAGCGGCAGCATATATCCCATAGAGGAAAAACAGTGCGAAAAAAAGATATAAATTATTATTGAACGCCATACCAAAATATACCACTGCAAATACTGCGAGGCCGGTCAAAAACACATTCTTTAAACCAATACGATCTCCCAATTTTCCGAGCGGGTATGAAAAAACAGCGTAAACAAGATTATAAAAAATATATACCCCGATTATGTCAGTATCATTAAAACCCGATGATTTTATTCTTAGCAGCAGGAACATATCCGAGCTATTGAACAGCGCAAATAATAGTAACCCGATAACCAACTTACGGTAGGCGACAGGACTGGTTTTCCAGTATTTAATAAAATCGAAAAATCTGGTCTTTATTTTTTGAGCCTTTGGTTCACGCTTTTTATCCTTGAGGAGGAAGGTAAATGTAACAGAAACAATACCGGGTATAAAAGCCACATAAAAAAGTGTTTTATACCGGTTAGGGTAAAAGTAAAGGAAGAGTAAGGCCACCGTCGGGCCTATTACAGCGCCAAGCGTATCCATTCCGCGATGAAAACCAAACACCTTACCCTTTGTTCCCAGAGTAGCCTGGTCTGATAACAGGGCATCGCGGGCGCCTGTTCTTACGCCTTTGCCTAATCTGTCCATTGACCTTGCAGAAAATATCCAGGCGGGAAAAGTAAACACCGCCATCATAGGTTTTGAAAGGGCGCTGAGTAAATAACCCAGCCGCACGAATGGAAGGCGCTTGCCTGTATTATCTGATAGTTTGCCAAAGTAGCCTTTGCTGATACCTGCGGTAGCTTCCGCAAATCCTTCCAATATACCGATCAATAGTACAGAATAGCCAATGCTTTTAAGATATATAGGAATAACAGGGTACAGCATCTCACTCGATACGTCTGTAAATAGGCTTATCAATGATAATATCCAGATGGTGCGTGTTATAACTTTCATTAGCGGCAAATGATAAGGTAAAGGTATTGAACTTCATCACTTATCTGTATAAACATAGCGTTACTTTTTATAGATTATTCAACACTACAAAATGTACTTTTGCTGTGTGAAGCTCATTATCCGGTTCATAGATTTTTTCTTATACACCAGTTTATTCACTGCCTGCTGCGCTACCGGGTTGTGCATGGCTACAGAACGGTTGATTACCGGCGTTGTTTCGCCGCTTGTCAGCAGTTTACATATATTGGTATTCGGGAGTACAATACTTGTTTACAACATGCCGCGTATTGCCGGGAAGCCTCATGGCCGGCTACGGACAATGAAATACAGGAAGTGGCATTTCGTCTTATTCTTTATTGGCTCTATACTTACCGTTACAGCCTTATGCCTTATGCCTTTGCAGATGATAATATCAGGCAGTGTACTTGGCGTACTGTCACTCGCTTATTTTTTGCCCATCCTTCCTTTCAAAAATAAAAAACGCCTGCGGGATTTCGGTTGGCTGAAGATTACGGTGCTTGCGGGTGTATGGACTATTGCAACTTCTGTTCTGCCAATATTGTACTGGCAAAAAAATATTGACCATTATCCTTTTGAAATACTGGTAAGGCTACTGTTTATATTTACGCTGTGCGTAATTTTTGACATCAGGGATATGCAAACCGACCAAAAAAATAATATCAACACTTTGCCGCAAAAAGTAGGGATAAAAAATAGCTACCGATTAATAAATAGTACGCTAACCTTGTTTGTGGTATTGAGCATCATACAATATTTCCGGTTTCATGAAATGGAAAGACTTGTTAGCGCGCTGCTTACTGCTGTTATAACAAGAGTTGTTATAACCTACTTGCAAAAACGGCCTTCCGACAGGGCATACCTGGTTTTAGCAGACGGGGTGATGCTGCTGTATGCTGTTTTAGTACTAATACTATAGCAAATAATAAGGGCTTTCCCTTTGTGAGAAAGCCCTTATAAAAACATGAGTAAGCCCCTTTAGGGGTTTGGGGTTTTTATCTTTTCACCACAGGTATTGTCTTGCTAAAGCCATCTTTCTGCAATACAACATTGTACAAGCCGGAAGCCCAGCTACCGGTATTGATATTTGTTGTGTGGCTGGTACCGGTTACTGTAATGTTTTCGTTAGTAACGATCCTGCCGTTAAGGTCAAACACCTGTAAAGAGTAAGCGCCTTCCTGTGCATTGTCTAACTGTATGTTCAGGTTAGAGGTTGCAGGATTAGGATATGCCTTAATGCTGATGTCGTTGGATACATTAGCAACTGAGGTTGTAGCCCACTCATTGATCACTTTGCTTGTAGTATTCCAGAAATCTCCGCCTACGGTATTATCATAATTAACGGCATTTAATGCACCCCAGAATGAAATAGTTCCAGTGCCTGCAGCAGGAGCAGTCCACGAAAATGATTCAACATACGTAGTTCCGGAACCACCGGTACCAGAAGTAGCAACAATCGCAGCGCTATGCTCTATCATATTGCAAACATAGTATGTTGCATTTGCGGCAGTATATCTTACGCTTGCAGGCAATCCTGTTGATGCAAATGTTCCTGCATTTACAGGAGTAGTTACCGCAGTCGATCCTTGAATACAAGATACCTGGAAGCCAAATCTTGGTAAAGTATTGGTAGTAGTATTTACACCTGATATTTTCACAGTATAAGTCATTCCCCCCTTATAGTGTGTTGTTGCAACACCTGCTGAATCTAATTCCAAAGCAACAGTAATGCCTGTTGTAGGAGTAGTGCCATGGCATCCACCTGCTTTACAACCATTGATATTCCCTAATCCTGTTTCTGAGCCTGTGGCATTATATCCGCTCTCAGCTCCTGCACCCAACCTTCCACTTGTGAGCATTGCAGTTGCCATTCCTGCAACCGCAGTAAAAAGTAAAATTCGCTTTTTCATTTCTTAAATTTTGTTGTTAGTTATTGATTGATAATAAGTTAAGAGGTAAATGTAGGTACTTTTAAAAATACAAACAAAATTTTGACTATTAAAAAATTAAGAAATTTCCACTTTATAC
>JBIOGX010000176.1:0-3188 GCA_044448445.1 Chitinophagales bacterium | reverse complement strand
GAGTTTTCGAGGAATATTACGAAAGGCGGGAGGTTCTTTTCTTTGGCTGTTTGCCTGCGCAGGTCTTTGAGCATTTCAAAAAGTGCGGGATCTGTTGTGGCAGGGCCACTGCTTGCTGAGGTATCCTCATCATCAACGGCGGTATCTTCATACTGATGGTTGAGCGCCACCATAATAGAAAAAGGTTTTTTAAGAAACTTGTGGCCTTTATCTGTAATTTTCAACAATCCATATTCTTCAATATCCTTGCGTATCATGCCTTCCAGCATCATCTGCCTGATCAGTGAGTTCCAGAAGTTAGCGTCCATCTGCATCACCAGCCCGGCACCAAATGATTTCAGCTTATCATGGCGGAATGTTTGTATCTGCGGGTTTGCTTTGCCGAGAACGATGTTTACCACATAATCTATCCCGAAGCGCTCATCCAATTCCTTGATGGCATCGAGTGTTATTTTTACGCTGTCTTTTACTTCTAATTTTTCTTTGGGGTGAATACAGTTATCGCAGTAACCGCAATTATCTTTTTTATATTCTTCGCCAAAATAATGCAGTAGCAGTTTACGGCGGCATACGCCGCTTTCCACATAAGCAAGTGTTTCAGAGATCAATTGCCCGCCCATTTCACGTTCGCTAAGCGGTTTATCGCGCATCAGGTGTTCCAGCTTCTGTACATCTTTGTGTGCATAGAGCAAAATACATTTGCCTTCCATGCCATCGCGCCCGGCGCGCCCTGTTTCCTGGTAATAATTCTCTAATGATTTAGGAACATTATAATGGATCACAAAGCGCACATCGGGTTTGTCTATCCCCATACCAAATGCAATGGTAGCCACAATTACGTCAACCTTTTCCATCAGGAACTGGTCCTGCCGCTGTGATCTCAGTGGCCCTTCAAGCCCAGCGTGATAGGCTACCGCGCTGATACCGTTTGCCACCAGCGTTTGCGCCAGTTCTTCAGTGGTTTTGCGGTTAAGTGTGTATATAATACCGCTTTTGCCTTTCATAGTGTTGATGAACTTTACTATGTATTTGAGGGTTTGTTCCTTAGAGGTTTTAGGAACGATCTCATAATACAGGTTTGGGCGGTTAAAAGAATCTATGAAGATATTGGCATTCCGGAGGTTCAGGTTTTTTACAATGTCGTCCTGCACCTTGGGGGTTGCCGTTGCGGTAAGGGCTATGATGGGCAGTTCAGGATTGATCATATCAATCATGCCGCGCAGTTTGCGGTATTCCGGGCGGAAATCGTGTCCCCACTCAGATATACAATGGGCCTCATCAACGGCAATAAAAGAGATAGGGAGGTCTGAGAAAAAGGAAATGTTTTCCTGCTTGGTCAGTGTTTCGGGAGCAACGTAAAGCATCTTTGTTTTTCCTTCGGTAAGGTCTGACTTTACTTTCTTTTGCTGTGCCTTGCTTAAAGTGGAATTTAAAAAATGTGCTATATTATCACGAGTGCTGTAACCGCGAATAAGGTCAACCTGGTTCTTCATCAGGGCTATAAGCGGGGATACGATAATAGCCACGCCATCGCTAAGCAATGCAGGCAACTGGTAGCACAAAGACTTACCGCCGCCTGTGGGCATAATGACAAAAGTATCCCTGCCGGAGAGGATACTTTTAATGATTGCTTCCTGCTCACCTTTAAAGGTGTCAAATCCAAAATACTTATGCAGCTCTTTTTTGATATTCAACTTCCCAGTAGCATTACTAATTGCTTCCATACATGTTCTTTAACTAAAAGTTATTAAAATTTTGACCTTCAATCTGTCATTCTCAACATGAGGGGCATTTTTAAGGTATGCGAATTTACGACAGTTAAGGTAAATAAAAATCATTTATTATGCAAGTATTTTGTTATAAAATAAATTTATTAATGTGTAATGTTTCTATTATATACAAGGGAAAGAATGGAATATGATGGCTGCGTTAGTAACCTGCAATGAATTTGTGCACGTCTAATTTATCAGGGCAGGCAGCAAGCAGTTTGGTAATCGTTTTTTTAAATTTTGGATGTAAGTGTTCCGGCGCTATCTCTGCCAGTGGTAAAAGGGTAAAAAGCCGCTGATGTAAGAATGGGTGGGGTATAGTAAGCCCGGGAGTTTTAATAACGTCATTATTATATAATAAGATATCAATATCAAGAGTGCGCGGCCCCCACTTGACTGTGCGTTGCCTGCCGAGGGAGGTTTCAATATCCAAAATGGCGGCAAGCAATTCAGTTGGTGTTTTAGTGGTTTGCAGTTGCACTGCCATATTCAAAAAATCAGGCTGGTCATTAATGCCCCATGCAGCAGTTTCATATACCGATGATTTTTTTGTTATAGTACCGCAATTGGCAGAGAGCAGTTCTATTGCTTTTTGCAACCATAGCATACGGTCTCCTTCATTGCTGCCTATTGATAAATAAGTTTCATTCATGTCTGACAAAGTTAATTGGTTAAAAGGTTAATTGGTTAAAGGGTTAAAAGGTTAATTGGTTAAAGGGTTAATAGGTTAAATGGTTAAAGAGTTAATAGGTTAAATGGTTAAAGGGTTAAATGGTTAAAGAGTTAATAGGTTAATTGGTTTTGGAAAGTATGCAATATCACATTTTCGCAACCCTCCTTTGCCTGAAAAGGCTACGGCGGGCGAAGAAATAAAAGGAGTGTAATATTTGGGTGAGTGAAAATGGCTGAAACACTTTATGGTGGCTATTACCTCACCCCATCCCTCTCCAAAAATGGAGAGGGAGGTGTTACGTAAACGCGAGTCAACCACCCCCATTCGGCAGGCTCCCCGCAATAAGCGGGACAGGCATGACAGGCTCTTTGTCGCAGGCTCCAAGAATCCCCTCAGATTGCTTCGTGCCCTACCTATCGGTAGGCAGGCTCGCAACAAGAGGGGAGTTTCCAGCGCGAGTCGGTCTTGATGTTGCAGCGTTCCTTTCTTCCCCTTTTTTTAAAATGTCCCACGACCCAGGAAAAAATGGGACCTGCTTACCGCCTGCCTGCCCTGCCTACCGGCAGGCAGGCGGTAAGCAGGGCAGGCAGGTGGGATATTTTGGATTGGTGAAAATAGCTGACAGCCGTCGTCCCCCCAACGATAGCTGGGGTTGGGACTATGGCTGTTGAAAAAATGCTTTACTGTGGCTGTTATTAGATTTTTACAAAATATCTCAAAATATCGCACCCCTGCCTATAGAAAGG
>JBIOGX010000175.1:0-3200 GCA_044448445.1 Chitinophagales bacterium | reverse complement strand
GCATGGTAGCTATACATAGCAGGTATATTAGCTACTACAGGCGGTGGCGCGGGTGCAACAGGTTTAGGCGCCGGCACCCCGGGTTTAGTACCATTTTTTGTAACCGTTGTTTCTGTCCTGACAGTATCATAATACCAGGAAGGCTTTCCGCCGTTGCGCACTTCCTTAATATATACCTGTACTTCTTTAGCCCATGAGGTAAGTGTATCAGAAGGGTAGGCTTTCAGGAATTTTACCAATATAGTATCCGCCTTGTCATAATCGCCCATCCCTGTATAAGTCATTGCTTCTGCTATATCGAAACGTTTTTTGAAAGTCGGGTGGTCATATTGCTGTTTGGCAATATTGATATGCATCAGCGCTTCTGTGAATTGGTGTTGTGTAAGCAGATTGTAGGTTTCATCATAGTATGCTGCAACACTTTTGCCAGTTACCGCTTCGCCCTTGCTCTCACTTTGTTTGGGACGCAATGAGCCTGCATATTGTGAGTTGGGAAATTGGGACAGTAACTGCTGGCTATATGTCTGGGCTTTATCAAGTTTGTTTTGTTTCAGCGCCATCTGGTAACGCAGGTACAAAACTTCCTCTTTCAGGTTGTGATTGGGAAAACGGGAATCAAGTGTATCTAATGTGTGAATAGACTGGTTGTAATTTTCCAGTTTCATATATGCCTTGGCCAGTAGCAGGTAGGCTCTTTGTTCTACCTTTACAGACAGCTCTTTTTGCTGTGGCGTATTGGGTATTTTTGCCATCAGGTTTTCTTCTGTGGGCATACCATTCCCCTGTGCATTGCCTGCCTGGTAATCATCAAGTTCATTTTGGCCCCCGTTATTATTGGCTAACGAACCGGATGAAGAACGCCGCCAGTTATCAGTGAGCGGGCGGTTGCCCCACTTACGTTTAAAGTCAGCGCTGCCTTGCTGCATCAGTGCAGGGTTGGAAAAGTACCAGTTGGATGCTGCGTCCTGAGTTTCGTTATTCTGGTCAGCGGGTGCTACACTTGTTACCCCGGAGTTCTCGGCTGCGGTAATACTATCCAGTTGCTTTTGCTCTAAGTACCGGAGATAACGGCGCACAACAGATTGTTGTTCTTTTTTACTCAGTTTCGACAGTTCCCTAAGACTGTCCTGGTCATGTATCACCTTCATTGGCCCGGATATTTCCTCAAGCCCTTTGCTCTTTTGTATTGCCGCTGCTATTGTTTTGTCTTTTGAGGCGGCTGATGAGTATTTGGCTGCGCTGTCATAAGCGCCTTTTGCAGCAGGGTAATCCGCCGCAGCATAATATACATCGCCTAATGCGGCAAATGACAGGGCTTTCTGCTTCTTTGTTGCCTTGGGGGTAGTAGTGCTTTTGGTCAGGTATTTTACAGCATCATCCGTTTTATGGGCTTTTACAGCAAGTGTGCCTAATACAAAGTAAACCTGGTCGTAATAGTTTACATACTTACCATCATTAAGCACATTCTTCAATGGCCTCATGGCTTCAGCTACATCCCGGCCAGCCAACAGTTTATTATAAGCCATGTATTTACGTGCGTAAAAATCCATCTCTATTTTCGGATAATAGCCCAGCACCTTTTCAAAGCTATTGGCGGCATCGCTATAATCCCCGAGGTTTTGCAGCAATTGCCCATGAATGAAAGCGGCACGCATGCGCAACCAACCCGGTAAACTGTTATCATCCTCTGTGATAGCTAATTGTATTGCCGCTTCCGGGTAGTTGTTTTCAGCGAGGTAGGCGAATGCTTTTTCTGTGGCCAGCCTTCCTTTCAGGTCTTCAGGCAGCCTGGCATCAGATTCCAGCAGTGATAGCACTGATTCCGCGTTCTCTGCCTGGTTTGCTGCCGTATAAGTACGTGCCAACCACAGTATGGCCTCATTGTGTACTGATTTATGCTTCAAAAAACCGGACTTCTGCTCATCTTCAAGTATGGAGGGTGCATCTTTTGATTTGTTGCTGTACCCGTTCTTTTTGGCTTCCTCTTTTTTCTTCTCTTCGTCTTTGCTGATGATATAACGGAAGGCAATAGATGCATTCTCATAATTACCGCGGTAGTAATAAGCTTCACCAAGCAGCAGGTACAAGTCGTTCGACCATTTCACACGCGGGTCATGTATCTGAATGCCCACCGATACTTTGCGAATTATGCTGTCCATATCCGCCGACATCAATGTAGAGTCCCTGTTCGGGTCGAACGGGTATAGTCCAATGAGGGAATCATAGTTCTCTTTTCGCGATCGTTGCATGTTTACCAATGCCTCATCCATTTTTTTGTTGGCGTTGTAATAGTAATTGTAGTGTGTAAAAGAGTTCTGCGTCACCTTTCGTACCAGTGACCATCTCTTTTTCAGCATGGTTTTATTAGACCACGCTTCATGTTTTTGCTTTATCTTCAGTTCCATCTTAAACTTCAGCGCATCTTCTTTCTTTTTCTCCTTTGCCTTTGCCAGTTTTTCTTTGTCCGCTTTTACTTTAGCCAGGCTATCAACTCTTTTTTTGCGCACCAGCTTTATACTGTCCATAAACTTGTTACGCACTATTTTCACACTGTCCATGGAATGTTTTCTCGCAGTGTTGGCGCTGTCTAATGAATGTTTGCGAACTGCGGCCATCCTGTCCCTGGTGGCTTTCTGAACATTCCTGATACTATCCATGCGCTCATGTTTCACTACAGATACGCTATCGGTATAACGCTTACTTGCCTTATATTTCTTTATGGCCGCAAGGCTGTCAGACTTTCGTTTCTGTATGGTTTTTATACTGTCTGTTTTAGCCTTTCTTGATGTGGTTAAGTTATCAGTAGCTTGTTTGCGGGCATCCTTGAGCGAATCCATGTGCGCCTGCCTTGCTGCTTTTAAGGTATTGGTTTTATTCAGGCGGTTGTGGGCTACACTATCTTTATAATGTTTGCTCTCGCGATATTTACGTATGGCAGCGGAGCTATCAGTAATGTGTTTGCGTACAGTTTGTACACTATCGGTAGTGTGTTTGCGCGCCATCTTAGCGCTGTCTGCTGCATGAGCATGTGCATCATGGATACTATCCATCACATGAGTGCGTGCATCACGAATACTATCAGGATTACTTTTTTTACGTGTTGTATCTGACCCATCATCATCCCAATCCACCCTTCCGGGAGGATGAGAATAGGTTAGGCTACTGAATAGAAAAAACCCTAATACAAAAAATAATATTAT
>JBIOGX010000174.1:0-3213 GCA_044448445.1 Chitinophagales bacterium | reverse complement strand
GTTATGCACAGTGTAATGCCTCGTTATGGAGCCATGTTTACAATAGTTACAGGCTACAAGTCAACAATTCGTGTATGACTGTAACAGGAACTGTTTATTCGCTTATATACGAAGCGGATGGCGATATTCATATTCGTTTAACGGTTGACTCGCCTTATACAAACATGCTGAATTCTGTCAACTATTCCGGGCAATATGGTAAACTTGTATGTGAGCCTGTTTGCGCCACTACTGTTACCCAGGCTGATGCTGTATCATCCTGTGCCGGATTTACAAATACTGTTTTCATACCGGCTGTAGGCGAACATGTACACGTAACTGGAAGCTATGTTACAGATAATGACCATGGCTGGAATGAAATACACCCTGTTACAAGCATTGTTATCGGTTCAGGCACTTCTGTTTCTAATATAAATGCGGCTAATGCCCCTGAAGTTACCATATTTCCAAACCCTGCGACGTCACGTGTGAATTTCAAGCTAAGTGAAAAACCTTCAAGCCCTGTTTATATCATTATAGCTGATGAGCTTGGACACTTTGCCGGGCAATATCAAATGCTTGAGATGCTGAATCTTGAGATCAATACTCAGTATTTGCCTTCAGGTAAATATTTTTACCGTATCAGACAGGACGAAAAGCTCATAAAATCCGGAGATTTTGCTATTGTAAAATAGTTCAGGAACGCTGACAAAATTAAGTTCTACAAAGTTGATGCAGCTATTTTAGAGGAAATTGTCGCGAATAGTTGCAGTTATAGAACTCCCTCGAATGTTATTAAACAGAATAAATTGTTAACCGTGCCAAATACAGGATCAGCATTATATAGTATTTCTCCTATGAAAAAAGCAGGATCATTAATATTAGCTATAGTATTTACAATTTCGCTCCCTCATAGTTTGTACGCATGGGGAAAGAAAGGACATGGAATTGTAGCGGAAATCGCACATGCTTTATCAGACAGCAATACCAACAAAGCTGTACAGAAGTATTTAGGAGCTACTACTATAGAAGAGGCCAGTACCTGGATGGATGAAGTACGCAGCGATCATAAATATGATTACATGAAAACCTGGCATTATGTAAATATTGAAAAGGGAAACCAGTATGTGGAAACAAAAGACGGTAATATTATCAATGCCCTGAATAATGCCATTACTGAACTGGAGCATAAGGATAAGCTGAACGATGAAGAAATTAAAAAGAACCTGATGATCATCTTTCATTTAACAGGCGACCTGCACATGCCATTGCATGTAGGATATGGGATTGACAATGGCGGTAATGATATACAGGTTAAATATCTTGGGAACCCTACAAACCTGCATAGGGTATGGGATACGGAGATAATTGAAGGTGAAAATATTACCGCCAATGACTGTTTATTACTTTATAATCGTTTTGATAAAAGCGAGATAGCTCAATTTAAAGAGATCAACATAGAGAATTGGATACATGAACCACGCGCACTACTAAGCAATGTTTATAATTTCAAGGATGGTATTATTGACCAGGCGTACGTTGATAGGAACAAAACAATTGTAAAACAGCAATTGCTGATAGCCGGTATCAGGTTAGCCGCGGTGTTGGAGAAAATATTCCAATCATAAGTCAATTACTCCTTTTTTTCTACCAGGTACATTAACACCGGAAAGTGGTCGCTGTAACCATTATCCCAAGTATTGGCAATTGTAAAAGAGCGGTGCGGCAAGCCTTTATTATTCCCGATCCTATATACTAAAAAATCCCTGTTGTATATTTCAGCGCTGTAATACTTCCACTTGTTATTATTGTTTTTTATAAATGCACCGGATATCATTATCTGGTCAATCAGGTTCCACTCCCCCCGATAACTTTCTGTTCCCAATCCCTTTTTGTACATTTTGATCCAGGGATTGTAAATATCTGTGAGATCTACGTCCTTTTTTTCGGCAACGGCGTTCAATACTTTCATTACCGGCTCACAGGTCGGGTTGTCGTTGAGGTCGCCGAGGAACAATATTTTGGTGTTTGGGTTTATTTTAAAAAGCGAATCAATTACCCTTTTTGCAATAGTAGCGGCAAGCATACGGCCTGGTGCGCTTGCAGCTTCCCCGCCCGATTTGGAAGGCCAGTGGTTTACAAAGATATGCACTGTATCGCCTGCGAGTACGCCATAAACATGCAGTATATCCCTTGTCGGCCTTTTTTGCGGAAAACGTTCCGTGGGCACATGAACTGGCTCTGAATTGAGCACTTTCAGGTATTTTGGGTTATACAGCATGGCAGTACTAATACCACGTTCATCAGAGGTATAGAACCAGGCATATTGGTAATGGCGATTCTTAATTTCAGGCTGCTCAATGAGGTCTTTGAGTACAAGGTCATTTTCCACTTCTGCCATACCTATGATTGCAGGCCCGTCGGGGGTTACATCTGTACCCATTTTTTGCATTACGGTAGCAATATTATGGAGCTTTTGTTTGTAAATTTCTTCTGTGTAATGATATGTCCCGTTCGGAGTAAAATCTTCATCTTTCTTATTGGGATCATGAGTGGGATAAAAAAAGTTTTCGCAATTATAAAACCCTATGGCCATTATTTTATACTGGTTTTGAGCAATAACATTTGTACTTGTCAGCACCACCAGCGCTGCAAGAAGTAGTTTTTTGAGCATGAAACTATTTTTTGCAAAGGAAATAAACTATGCACATAAAAAGGATAAGACACAATTAAGTAACCTAAAATTTACCATGCCTTAACAATAACATAACCGTGATAAAGGCTATCTCGTAAAACCACTGCATAGTTTTGCACGAATAATTTATCTGCACAAAATTACGTCATACCAATGAGTCATAAATTCTTTGTATTCATCATTATACTTTCATGCATTCCAGGTTTTATTTTCGGCCAGAATAAGAAAACGGCTATTGTAAAAGGAAAATTAATTAACAGCGTTACTCAAGCTCCATTCAGCGACTTAAAAGTTACCATTCCTGCACTCAATGCCTTTACTACATCTGACGGTGAAGGAAATTTTGAGATCAGTGAAGTGCCCTATGGCAAGCAAACCATTATTATCACCGCCTATAACGCCACAAGCACAACAATTAATGTAGTGGTTGATAAGGATGTAGTTGATATGAAAAACATCAACATCACTCCGAATGATTCAGGAGCTTCTCCGGGAAGCAATGAAATCCCTACAATTGCATTAGAAGATAATAATAACAC
>JBIOGX010000173.1:0-3222 GCA_044448445.1 Chitinophagales bacterium | reverse complement strand
TCATTATATTTGCCATTCCACCCCGCAGTTATATCATTGGTTTCATAAACCATAGTGCCCCATCGGTTGTATATCCTGAAGTAGTGTAAGGTTACATTTCCCGTTATTATTATTTTGAAAAGTTTATTTGCTCCCCCGGGCGAAAATGCATTCGGTATGTCAATATCTGATACTGTGCTATCAGATAAATGTATAGTGTCAGTTGCACTGCACCCCCACTCATTGGTTACGGTTAGCCAATAAGTGCCTGATGTTGCCACAGATAAATAGGGTGACCTACTACCGGTGTTCCATAAATAAGTACTTCCCGCAGGTTCCGGCGAAAACAAATTCAGCGCATTACCGGGGAATATTTTTTTGTCATTACCCAGCTTTACGGTCGGATTAGGCCGCTGCGTTAAATTAAAAGTATCAATCGCTACATTACAGCCATTTGTAGCAGTAAGTATATAGGATCCCGGCTTGGTGACAGTAATAAATGATGCTGCGCTCCCGCTACTCCATATATAAGAGTTGTAGCCGGAGGGACCAGTCAGCATCAAAGCGCCGGGTAATGTGCATAGGCTGATATCCTTATAAGTAACAGTAGTATCGTTTGCCGTCAGCGAAAAATGAAAGGTGTCAATGAGCACATGGCAGGCGCTTTTGCAGTAGGCAATATAGGTCCCTATGGAATTGGCAGCTATTGAAGTGCTTGTGTTTCCTGTACTCCATAAGTAAGACGTATAACCTGCGGGGGCAGGTAAGGTTGCAGGGCTAAGCCCCATACATACACTGGTATCTTTGTGCGTATAGGCCGTATCATAAGACGCCATTGTAATGTTAAAAGTATCCACCAGCACAGGAACTCCACAGGTAATATTGTAAACCCAATAAGTACCGGTTGCACTAACCGTGCGTATAGGCAGAACAGTGCTGTCATTCCAGTAATAAGTGGAATAGCCGGCAGCAGCTGTTAATACTATGGAGTTAGATCCACATATTGTCGTATCATGGTGTGTATAATTAGTGTCAGGTGGAGCGGCTGTATTGGCATATTTACCTACAAAAAAGTGTTCATTGGGTTGGGAAGGTAAAGTATCAGCGCCAACAATAAATGCTCCATCCTTGTAATCACTGCATATAAAAATATTGCCATAGCCGTCAGCGGCAATACCATTCTGGTCATCGCCTCCCGAACCTAACCCGGCATACCCTACAACGCCACCGGAAAGATCATAACCGGCGATAAAAATCGGATCCGGGCCAGGCGCCAATGCAAGCGTATGCCCGTCAATATTTGCTTGCTCGTTATAATTGCCGCTCACCCACACCTGTCCGCATGAAGCCAGTGCAATACAATAACCCCATAAATGTTGTATTGGCGATCCTATGGTTTTACTCCACGTAACCACGTCAGCAGGCGAATACTGAAGTAAGTATAGCGCCAGCTTTCCTGTTGTCGAGGGATAGGTTTGATTAATAGCAGCGCTCCCGAAACTAATAGAGTTATCTGCAAATCCGCCGGTCATATACACATTACCCTTTGCATCCCTCGTTAAGCCTACGCCAAAAGCGCCATTTGGCCCTCCTGCTGCCTGTGCCCATAATGGCGCCCCTGTAGCCCCGGAAAATTTGGCAATATAGGCATAAGGCACTACCGGGGTGCCTGTAGAATAGGGGTCAGAAATTACAGAGGAGCCTACAGTAACAGAAGGAGAATAAAACGCACCGGTAATATATACATTGCCGATGGATGCTACTGTAATACCAAAGTTATAATCATCCCCGGCCCCCCCGACTGATGTAGCCCACATCAGAATACCTGACGGGTTGTATTTTGCAATAAAAATATCATTCCCGCCGGCATTGGTAAACGTATAAGACTCAATGGTCATAGTGGGTTTTGTAAAACTTGAAGAGATATAAATATTACCTGCCGCATCGGTAGCTACCCCTCCCATACTCATAACACAGGCAGACAGGTAGCAGTAATAGGCACCTATTGTATTTCCATTATTAATTGCCCAAAGTACGGTTCCGGTTGGGTTGATCTTTGCGAGATAATATTGCCATGCTGTTCCACTATATGCATTTGTTAAGGTAAAAGAACCTATCTGCATGGTGGAACTTAGAAATGCACCAAAAATGATCAGGTTTCCAGCCGGATCAGTAGTTATATTATATAGGGTAGTATTGCCGCTGGTAGTGCCATCTGCCCATAATACAGTTCCTGTACTGCTGTATTTCGCCCATAGTGTTTGGGTACCGCTGGGCGGTGGAGGGACTATAACACTTCCAAAGGTATCAGATCCTCCTATATACCGGTACCCAGCCCCATATACATTTCCTGACGCGTCCGTAGCTACAGCCCATGCATCAATTCCCGCACCTATATTACCCTTGCCCCATACCCATCCCTGTGCATGAGTATCCATTGCAAAAAACAAACCATACCAGTAAATAAAAAATAAAAGGACTTTTTTCATCATTTATCTTGTATAATAAAGATACATGTGGTTTTATATACCAGGTAGATATAAATATCCGGTTTCTTTATAGACAGTAGAAAATAAAAAAAGGTTAGGAGAATTTTAATTTCATAATATGCAGAGACGCAAAGATCACCCGCCCGGATGAATCCGTTCGGACCGGCAAAGGCGCACAATGGCCAATACAGATTTTGATGTCTTCTATACAACTAACCATTTTGAGTCAATTTTAGTTCTTGGAGTTTTCGCTCTAAGTATATAACTGAAACACCAGGACATTGGGCAAATGCAGATGTATGTGAACTATTATGACCGCAATGTAAAAAACGGTGGATGAAAATAAAACAGGCATTATTCTGTGCCGGGATAAAAGTGAAACGCTGGTGGAAATAACCTTGCCGGAAGATAATGACCAAATATTTGCGAGCCGGTATAAAACCATATTGCCTGACAAGGAAGAATTAAAAAAACTACTGGCGGAGAAGAATGATATTGGTTATAAGATGCAGTTACAAACCGGCTAAATTAGATAGACACGAGTCATTCTTTGGAATACTCGCGTCAGTGGATAAACAAAAACATTTGTAATAATTTTTTTATACAATTATTTATAGTTATGAAAAATATAATATTATATTTAGTTATTCTTTGACAAGAAATATATGATAATAATCATCTAGGTTTATGATTGTTATCATATATGCTATTCTGTTTTATAGCAAGATTGCAAAATTATAATATGAAAATATTG
>JBIOGX010000172.1:0-3542 GCA_044448445.1 Chitinophagales bacterium | reverse complement strand
TGTTAATAAAGCCGTTACTGTTATGATGACTGATATGCAAGGCCGCACTGTATATACTAATGATTTTGGAGTGATTAATAATAATGAACTACTCGTCACTGCTAATAATCTTATTCCGGGAAACTATACTGTAAGTATCAATATTGACGGCGCTATTGTTACTAAAAAGATCACAGTTACCCGATAATACTTTTAAAAAATAAGAAGTTCCGTCCTGATTTGCAGGGCGGAACTTCTTGTTTAATGACTTATCTTACTTTTTTATCACAGCTATATGCCTTGGCCTGAACTTCCTGAATGCGACCCATCCGGCTATTAATAACAAAAGCACCGGCCATATATTTATAATCGCTACAGCAAACGCTCTTACAAGGCTCCAGCCATTATACAATGCGGCTTTGCATTGTAATGTGAAAGGGGGACTTGTAAAGTAATCAGGGTTTACTATTGTCTGTATATAAACTTGCTCCGGTTGCGAAAAAACTACTGTTACGGTTGCATAAGTAACATCGTCCATCAATTGCATGTTTTCCATTTTACGGTTTATTTTCTGTTCCTGCCTGTTGGTTTCATATTCCTGCACCTCTATTGGATCTTTGCTTTTCTTCGCCAGTTTCATGGCACGATCAGAAGTGCTTTTATCATCTCCTACCTCATTTTTAAGTTCATTTGCAAGATACTTGTAGGTTATATCGCTTTGTTTTAGTGACCGGGAATCAATAAAACTTGTCATACCCGGGATTGCCTGTATGATGGAATCGAGGTAAGTTACAGGAACACGTAGTGTAAGTGTAGCAGTAGTAGTATAGGTATGTGTTTGCCGGAGCGAGTCGGCAGTATAATAAGATGTATGAATGTCAGATCTGTTGTTTTCTATGTGGCTGTCCTGTACTATACCGCCAACAGATTTTACGAGCTGTTCTAATTTTGAAGTTGCATTAAAAACATTAAGCACTTTGCAGTTAAAGTCTGCCGTGTGTATTACTTTACGGTCTGGAGAAGTGATTGGTTTATTTGCCGCGGCAGTTGCCGTGGAATCTGTAGCAAGAACAGCCTCTGGTGCGCCGGCCGCAGTTCTTGGGGTATAGTCATTATTCCTGCTTCCCTGTGCGCAGGCGGCAAGCGTTATAAGTGGCAGCAGCCACAATAAGTTTTTAGACGACATAGCAGTTTGTTTTTGGTTATACTGTTTATCCTCATTGTTTCAAAAGGTAATGTCAGGAGTGTGTTAAACAAAATGTAAAGTGCTTTTGTTATTTGAAGGATGATATTTTGGCATAGTAGTTGATTAGCATGGAGTATTGAAACATTTTTACTATTCTTGCAACTAAATTAATTTTTTATGCAGCTACGATCATTTTTACTATTGTTTATACTGGCAATACCGTTGTTCTCTAATGCTCAACCGGATATCACTCCTTTTAAAAAGGGACATTTTACTGCTGTTATAGGACAAGATGAAAAGAGTAACCTTTCTGTTTTTTCGGTAAACGGAGAACAGTTTTTCCTTGTGCTGAATGGCATAAACCAGAATAGCATACCCACTTCAAGGATAAGAGTAGAAGGTTTGCCCCAATATGCAAATGACATAGAAATAATTTTTGCCGACGGAAGATCGCCCGCAATACGCAAAAGAATTATTGTTGCTGACCAGGTCGCCGGCTATGCAGTTGATATGACATTGAAAATATTAAGCGGAATGGAACAGTATCCTGTGCTCAGGTTTCATAAATGCACAGAAGTAGAGCATGATTATCACGCCCAGCGCGATGAATATGTAATGTACTATGGCAAGCTTGGGCAAACCAATACCGTAACTACCACTACTACTTATGAGCAGAATACCCCGCCAACACCTGCAGCAATGGATCAACAAACCTTTAATGAAGTGAAGCAAAGTATTGCAAATGCTTCTTTTGACGATACCAAACTTTCTACCGCAAAAACTATCTTGAGCAGTAATTATGTAACTACAGACCAGGTAATGGAGATATGCAAGCTGTTCTCTTTTGAAAATACTAAGCTGGCATTTGCAGAGTATGCTTACAGCAGGAATGTTGATCCGAATAATTACTTTAAAGTAGGTAGCATCCTCGATTTTGATGCAGATAAGAAAGCGCTGAATGATTTTATCAGCAAAAACCATAGATAGCCCAACCACATATTATTTTGATGCCTGCCTGCCTATGTGCAGGCGGGCTTTTTTTATGACAGGCCATTTTCAGTGTCATTTTATAATTACTTTTACAGGCCGATGAATGTTAGTGAAAATTTGTAAAAGGAATGAATGTATTGATACAAGAGATTATTAATGATCCTGTTTCAAGCTTGCTGATCATAGGCAACATTGTGCTTATCGAAAGCCTGCTTTCTGTTGATAATGCAACTGTGCTGGCAACAATGGTTATGGGCTTGCCACGTCTCCAAAGAAAAAAAGCCTTAAAATACGGTATAATAGGAGCTTATGTTTTCAGGGGTCTGTGTCTTTTGCTGGCATCCCGGCTTATCAGTATATGGTGGCTGAAAGGGGCAGGAGGAATATACCTTTTGTACCTCGCCATCGACTGGTGGATGAAGAAAAATAAGAAAGAAAATAAGAAAGAAAAAACGCCAAAGGAAGACAGCAGGTTTTATAAATTAACGGTGGGCCGCCTTGGTATCTTCTGGGCTACGATCATTTCAGTAGAGCTCACGGATCTTGCTTTTTCGTTGGATAATGTATTTGCTGCGGTTGCATTCTCTAAGAACATACTTATTATACTTACCGGTGTGTTTATCGGTATCCTGGCCATGCGTTTTGTGGCGCATGGTTTTGTAAAACTGATGGAACGGTATTCCTTCCTGGAAGGCTGTGCGTTCACAGTTATCGGGATACTTGGGATTAAATTAACATTGGCTCTTTACGAACATTTTTATACTGATTCGCAACTCGCAAAGATATTAGAAAGCCATGAAACCGATTGGATAACGTCTGCAGTAACTATCAGTATTTTTTTTATTCCTGTACTTACAAGTATGCTGTTTAATTTCCCCAAAAGAAAAAATACTGAGGGCATGTAAGGAGCGATATCAACTTTCCTGAAAAATACAAGAGTTACAGGTCGTTTATTTTTTTTAACACTGCTACGGTAAGCCTGCTTATGCACACCAGTTTTTCTTTCTCGTCACGTATCTTTATGTCCCAGACATGAGTCGTGGCTCCTAAATGCAGTGGTTCTGCAGTAGCTGTAACGATTCCATCTTTTTTAGGACGCAAATGATTGCAGTTGATCTCTATACCCACGCATAAGTATTTTTCAGGGTCTATAGTAAGCCATGAGGCTACGCTGCCTATTGTTTCGGCAAGAGTGGCAGAAGCTCCGCCATGTAATAATCCGTGAGGTTGTTTTGTTTTATGGCATACGGGCATCGTCGCTTTCAGATAATTGTCGCCTATTTCTGTGAATTGAATATCAAGATGTTTTGCCATCGTTTTTTTAGATAGCTTGTTTAAGGCTTCGACAGTTCTATCCGATTTAGCCCACGTTATATTCATATTATTT
>JBIOGX010000171.1:0-3590 GCA_044448445.1 Chitinophagales bacterium | reverse complement strand
GGTAGTTATTTTTTCATCGTTCCTAATTCCAAATAAATACTACTTTAGTAAAAAAATATTCCTTTGAAAAAGAACCTATTACTTACGCTTGGCGCTGTTTTTATTATTGGTAATTCAATCCAAACACAGGCTCAAAACATCAATACTTTAGCAGGAACGGGCGCTGCGGCTTATACGGCAGATGGCGTTATCTCAACATCATCGGCAGTAAATAACCCTTATGGTGTTGCTGTTGACCAAGCGAAGAATGTATATATAGCTGATTATGGCAATAACCGCATCCGTAAAATAGATCACACCACAGGCATTATAACTACTATTGCCGGAACCGGAGTAGGCGGATATACCTTAGATACCGGCTCAATTGTGGTAGCAGCAACATCGGCAATGATAAAAACCCCCAGGGGTATAGCAATAGACAATGCAGGGAACATATATTTTTCTGATTATGGGAACAATCGGATCCGTAAGATCAATACATCCGGTATCATTTCCACAATTGCAGGTAACTTTGACGGATTGCCTGCTTATTATGGAGACGGTGGGAAGGCAGATACCTCACATGTTGGTTTTCCCTGGGGCCTGGTAGTAGATAATGCCGGGAATGTAATTTTCGCTGACCAAAGCAACAACCGGATCCGCAAGATCAATACATCCGGTATTATTTCTACCATTGCGGGAACCGGCAGCGCTACTTATGGCGGAGACGGGGGGCCGGCAACTTTAGCCAAAATCCAGGTCCCTATGGGTGTAGCCCTTGACGCCGCAGGGAACATATATATTGCCGATGATGGCAACAACCGGATTCGTAAGATCAATACATCGGGTATCATTTCCACTATTTGCGGATCTGCAACTTATGGTTTTACCGGGGATGGCGGGCCGGCAAGCGCTGCAAAACTTTATTTACCGCAAAGTATAGCTACTGATGTGGTCGGGAATATATATATCTGTGACGTGGATAATAACCGTATCCGTAAAATCAACCCGGCAGGAATCATCACTACACTTGTTGGCAACGGAAACGCTGCCTATAGCGGCGACGGCGGGCCTGCTAATTTAGCTGAAATAAACCAATCAACGGGCGTGGCAGTGGATACAACCGGGAATATTTATATCGCAGATAATGGCAATAATCGCGTGCGTATTATCAATGCTTTACTTCACGCACCCTACTTCATAAGGGGCCACAATAGCGTTTTAACCGTTTGTCCCGGAGAATCGTATATTGACTCCTTGCTATCTGTATTTGATATAGATACGGCACAAACAGAAACATGGAGCCTTATATCCGGGCCGTCACATGGAATAGTTATCGCTGCTTACACCACACCTTCTACAGGGGGCGTGCTTAACACTTCGCTATTAAAATACTCCCCAGTTGCGGGTTATTTTGGTACTGATTCATTCCAGATCAGGGTTACAGACGGAGGATTGTCAGACACAACTACGATCCATGTTACGGTTATCTCATCTCCTAATGCATTGCCAATTAGCGGGAAAGATAGTTTATGTTCCGGCCCGGCCCATCAAATCACTTTGTCAGATGCCACCCCCGGAGGAGTATGGAGCAGCTTTAATAATTCTATCGCAACAGTAGGAGCAGGTAGTGGCGTAGTGACAGGAATAATACCGGGTTCAGATACTATTTACTATTCCGTAACCAATATGTGCGGGACCGGGAGGGCGGAACTTCATATTACTGTCAACCCAATCGCTATTTGCCCAACTTATGTAAATACTCTTACCGGCAGCAAGGAGAGCGGAATAAGCCTGTTCCCAAATCCTAATACCGGAACACTAACGGTTAATTTATCATCCAATATTGAAGAAGAGGCTCGTTTTATTATTACAAACCTTACAGGGCAAAAAGTGAAGGAATTTATTTCCAACACTAATAAATCTGTTGAAATACAGCTTAATGAACCTCCGGGTGTTTATTTCATGTCTGCCATTACAGCCCATGGAAAGTGGGTTGCGAAGATGACCATAATAAGATAAACTGATACTGAAAAATAGTTCCAAAATATCCTGCAGGCCGTGTTTCGTTTGAACGAAATACGGTCTGTTTCAGTTATTACATTTGTCAGGCGTGTGTTTTACCTGCAATGAACCATTGAAGAAAAATCTGTTTTGCCTGTCAACTTTACTTATGTACTTTTAGGCGTTAATGCGATTTACGGTTATGCGGATTTGACAACTTTTTATAAGTTGTCAAATCTTGTCCAGCCTGCATCGCAGCAAATTTTCATACAACGAAAATTCTTAGCCACTTATCATTCACATTTATGCAAGATCTAAGATCATTTTTTGAACCAAAACATTTTATAGAAACAGACGAGGCGGATAATTACCAGCCATTGCAATGGGGAGCTAATATCAGGTGCGCAACACAACATGCCTTTGATTGGGAAGATGCCGATATCATACTGGTAGGATGCGGAGAAATGTGCGGAACCGAAAGAAATGAAACATACAGCAACAGCCCCAATGTAGTGCGCAAACATTTATACAAAATGTATTATTGGCATAATGCCATAAAGATAGCTGACGCCGGCAATATAAGGCAAGGCGCAACTATTGATGATACACGCGCCGCTCTGCTGGCCGTACTTCAGGAGATCCGCCAGGCCGGGAAAATAGCTGTTGTATTAGGAGGATCGCATGATCTTACTTTACAGCAGTATGATGTTTACAGGAAAGCGGAGCAAATGGTAGTGGCATCTGTCGCCGATATGCTTATTGATCTTGATGAAACAGAAGAGATCACTGACCATAGTTTCCTGATGAACATGCTGACCGGAACACCAAATTTTATATCCCATTACAACCATATCGCCTTCCAGAGTTATTACGCTCATCCTCGCATGTTGGAAACTCTTGACAAGCTGCGGTTTGACTTCTTCAGGCTGGGTAAAGTACGTGAGCGTATAGAAGACATGGAACCGGCGCTTAGGACAAGCAACCTATTCAGCTTTGATTTGTCGGCTGTACGTTACAGCGATGCGCCTTCAAATATCAACGGTTCTCCGAACGGCCTTTCGGGAGAGGAAGCCTGCCTGCTTACACGCTATGCAGGTATGAGCGAACCGCTTACCTCAATAGGTATATACGGATATAACCATGAGGAGGATGCACATGGTATGACCGCACGCCTCGTGTCACAGATGATATGGTACTTTGTGGATGGATACCTCGTTCGCAAAAGCGAAGCAAAACTTACCGACCGCGATGAATTTACTGTTTTCAATGTAGCCTTTACAGACAACGACACCATATTCCTGAAAAGCAAGCGCACCAATAGGTGGTGGATGAAATTGCCCGATCAGACATTCGTGCCATGTTCCTACAATGACTACCTCGTAGCAAGCAATGACGAAATACCGGAGCGCTGGCTCAGAGAGCAGGAAAGGCTGATGTGATTTTATGGAATTGGAAGTTGGGAATTGGGCCATGTCGTTGTAATTATAAAGCCTGAATTTCTTCAACTATTTTAACGGACATTTGTTGTGTATTAGCCAGTTAGCCGCAACCACTTGGCTTGATGGTGCAATTTTAAATTTTCACTTTTAATTTTTTACTTTATAAAG
>JBIOGX010000170.1:0-3614 GCA_044448445.1 Chitinophagales bacterium | reverse complement strand
TTATTCGTCTATATTAAAGAAGGTTTTTTAACAATAGTTTACATTAGCTTGAGAATTATGTAAGGATTAAAGAAAATAATTTCATGAACAGGATGATTTTTAACAGATTTTTTTATCTTTACGCTTCATTTGCTAATAATTTATTAACATAAGATATGACACGTACATTACGTTACCTGCTTTTATTTGTATTTACAGGGCTATCCGGCTCAGCATTTGCGCAGGAAATTTCAGGCCGGGTTTTGGATGATAAAAAAGAGCCGCTTCCCAGCGCGGTAATACAAGTGTACCAGGGCGGTATCCTGAAAGGCGGAAATGTTACCGACTATGACGGTAATTATACGGTTAAGCCACTTGATCCGGGTTATTACGACGTATTGGTGCTTTATGCCGGTTTTGATTCGATCATGGTTACAGAGGTAGTTGTAGCTCCCGGGCAAAGAACTACCCAGAATTTTACAATGGCAAGGCATGTAAAAGGATTAAAAGAGTTTACTGTAACGGCCTATAAAAAACCGCTTGTTGACCAGGATAAACCCGCTTCAAAGATACTCAATAAGGAAGAGATCGCTGTAATCCCTACCAACCAGGTAACAGACCTCGTGAGTACATCAGCAGGCGTTTACCAGGCACAACGTGGCCAGGATGTGCATATATCCGGTGCACGTAACACAGGTACACTATATATTATTGATGGCGTGCAGGTTCAAAGTACCACAGGTATAGATATGGCACAGGGGTCAGTGGACCAGCTTGAAGTGATAACATCCGGTATCCCCGCTAATTATGGTGACGTTTCTGGTGGTGTGGTTGAAATTACTTCCAGGGGTGTTAGTCAGAAAATGACCGGCGATGTTCGTTTGCAACATTCTATTGACGGGTATAATAATAATCTTGTTTCTTTTTCTGTAGCCGGCCCGGTGTATAAGAAAAAAGTAAAAGGGGAAACCACTAAAAAACCGGTACTCGGTTTTGCATTAAGCGGGGATTATTATAACGATCACGACCGGTATCCTGACTTTGAGCAACAATATACTGCAAAAGGAGACGTGTTAAATCGTTTGCTGACAAATCCTTTAAAGATAATTTCAGATAATAGCGGGTCCCCGGTATATAATTATGCTTCAGCTTATGTAACGTATGATTCTCTTACAAAAACCAAGATTACTCCTGAGAAAAAAATACAGGAATACCGTATGAACGGCAAATTGGATTACCAGGTGACGGATAATATGCATATTGTTGGAGGAGGTACCTTTGATTATATAAAGCAGGACCAATACAGTCGCGCCCGTGAACTGTTTGCTGCAGATGCTACCCCGGTACTAAATACACTGACCGGCCGCGCATATATACGTTTTACACAAAAATTCGGTAAACCCAATGATACATCTTCAAGGCATAGCATTATATCAAATGCATATTATACCGTTCAGGCAGATTATCAGAAAACTTACCAGGATCAGCATGATCCAACCTTCAAAGAAAATATCTTTGATTACGCTTATGTTGGTAAGTTTAATGAAACAAGGGCTCCAATTTATTTCCCTAACCAGACAGACTCTCTCAGTTTAGCGATGGGACATCCAATAAAAGGAACAATGTTGTTATTCAGCAATCCAACAGGCATTACTTTCGACAGATCTCACACTTTGAATCCTAACCTCGCTAATTATACTACACAACTATATAATTCGTTAAATGGGAATAATCCTTTATTCATAACCCAAATACAGGCGCTCAACGGCATGGCAAACGGGGATGAGCCTAAATACACTTACGATTTGTTTTATAGCCCCGGGGCTACTCAAAGCTATTATTATAAATTCAATTCAAACCAATATGCGCTTACCGTTAATGCTTCTTTCGACCTGATGTTGGGCAAAACAAGGCACGCTATCGGGTTTGGGTTATACTACCAGCAACGTATTGAAAAGGAATATGCCGTTTATGCTAATCCAAATGGCTCCGGTACACAATCTCTTTGGCAGCTAATGAGACAATTAGTGAGCAGTATAGATAATGGTAATCTCGCTTTGGATAAACAGCATCCGATATTTATAGTCAATGGCAAACAATACACTTATGACCAGGTAAGAGCAGGCGCTGTTATTCCCGGTCCAAACGATACCATTATTTATAATTACCAGAATAAAGGTAATTCGGTATTTGACCAGAACCTGAGGAAAAAATTAGGCGCTGCATACACTGCGAATGGGGGCAACAAAGATATAAACATTGATTCAATAGCCCCATCCACGTTTTCCCTCAATATGTTTTCAGCAGATGAATTGCTGAACAGCGGCCATGGTTATGTTTACTATTTCGGATATGGTTATGACGGCCAAGCCCAGACAGGGGCTGTAAACTTTAATGATTTCTGGACTAGAAAGGATGCCAATGGGAATTTTACTCGCCCTATCGGAGCCTTTAGCCCCAATTATATAGCTGGTTATTTATTGGATAAATTCAATTACAAGGATCTTCACTTTAATATAGGCGTTCGTATAGACAGGTATTCTGCAAATACGAAAGTATTAATAGATCCCTATTCTGAATTAGCTGAAAAAAATGTAAGCCAGGTTTCAGGAGCATTAAATACAAATAATGGCGGCCAGCACCCCTCAAATATGGGAAGTAACTATGTTGTATATATTGATGACAACAACTCTTCGGCGCCTTCTATTATTGGTTACCGTGATGGGAATAACTGGTATGACCCCACAGGAAAGTTGATCCTGGATCCTGCTGTGCTGAAACAATATTCCGGTGGCCGTGATCCGCAGCCTTTCATTGTAAAAGATGTAAATGGCTTTATCCGTAATATCACCGACAGTAATTATAATCCTAATTCGGCTTTTACTGATTATACCCCACAGGTAACTCTTCAGCCCCGGCTGTCTTTTAACTTCCCTATATCAGAAGTGGCGGATTTTTATGCACACTATGATATTTATGCCCAAAGGCCGACAAGCAATATTAATGCTAATGCTGCTGATTATTATTACCTGCAACAAAATCAAAACTCGATAATCAATAACCCCAATTTACACCCGGAGAAAACTTTTGATTATGAAGTAGGCTTCCAGCAAAAATTATCGGCATCTTCTGCCCTTACCATTTCCGCTTTTTACAAAGAGCGTAAGGATCAGATAACGCTTACGCCATACTTATTTGCCTATCCCACTACTTATTATACTTATGGCAACCGGGACTTTTCTACCACTAAGGGTACAACGGTATTCTATGATTTGCGTGCTACTAACCACCTGCAAATGAGTCTTTCTTACACTTTACAATTTGCTGAGGGTACCGGCTCTACACCCACTTCGGGTAATGGTGGTTATGGTGGCGCACAGATATCCCCAAATGGTTTATTACAGAGTTTTATACAGCCGGTTTGCCTAATCTGCGTTATGTTTCGGCTCTTGATTATGATTCCCGCCACAATATTGTTGCTAATATAGATTACAGGTATAAAGATGGAGAAGGCCCGGTTGTGGGCGGAAAGAATATCCTTCAGAATGCAGGTATTGACCTTATTTGCAAAGCGAGAAGCGGGGAACCCTATACAAGATTTGTGGATGCATTGGGGAGTACGGTAATAGGTGGTG
>JBIOGX010000169.1:0-3659 GCA_044448445.1 Chitinophagales bacterium | reverse complement strand
CTGCCGCTGCTGCATCATGTTGATGTATCGGTAAAACATATTCAATGCCTCGTGCTTAGCCCCACCAGGGAGCTTTGTATGCAGATACAGGAAGAAATAACCAAGTATGGCACCTATATGCGCGGCATGCGTGTTACGGCTGTATATGGCGGTGTTCCCATCAGCGGGCAAATAAGGGATGTACGCTCCCATCCGCAGGTGATCGTGGCCACGCCCGGCCGCCTCATAGACCTGCTGGAACGCAAAGCAATATCGCTCGACCATGTGCAATATGTGGTGCTCGACGAGGCCGATGAAATGCTGAATATGGGCTTCCGTGAGGATATTGACCTCATACTTAAAAATACTCCCGCCCGTGAACATACCTGGCTGTTTTCCGCCACCATGAGCAATGAAGTGCGTGGCATAGCCAAACGTTTCATGAAAGACTGGAAGGAATTTTCTGTTGCAGCGGCTAATGTTACCAATGAAAATATTGACCACCAGTATTATGTAACCAACCATCACAATCGATTTGAGACCCTGCGCCGCTTACTTGATTTTACACCGGGTATCTATGGTATCATATTTACACGTACCAAGCAGGATGCCCAGGAAGTGTCGGAGAAACTGATGAAGATGGGTTACCCCACAAGCCCACTGCATGGCGATATGGACCAGAAGATGCGCACCAAGGTGATGGAGCGTTTTAAGAATAAATCGCTGCAGTGCATTGTAGCTACCGATGTGGCCGCACGCGGTATTGACGTGAATGATATTACCCATGTCATCAACTATGAGTTGCCTGATGACCCTGAAGTATATACGCACCGCAGTGGCCGTACCGCGCGGGCGGGCAAGTCGGGTATCTGTATGTCCATCGTTTCCCCCAAACAGATATCTAATATCCGCCAGATAGAGCGCCTTGTAAAACAAAAGTTTCATAAGAGCGATATACCTGATGGGGCAGAAGTGATACGCAAACGCCTGTTCTTCTACCTGGAACAAATAGCTGCAGCGGAACCGAGAGCTGACTTTGCGAAATTATACAAAGACTCTTTTCACGAGCAGTTTGCGGATATGGATAAGGATGAACTGATACGCAAGCTGATCTGGCTGCAATTGAAAGATACCATTGATGTTTACCAGAACTCTGAAGACCTTAATGCAGGGTTCTCAGGAAAAGATAAAGAAAGGAGCAGCAGGGGCAACAGATTTGTGCGGTTGTTCATTAACCTCGGCGAAAAAGACGGGCTTAACGCTCAGAAGCTATTGCAGTTCATCGTGGAGTCAACTGACATAGAACCCAACACCATAGACCGCATGACCGTGCGCGATATGAGCAGCTTTTTCAATGTACCCGGCGATGCCGCGGAATATATTATTGAACATCTTTCCCAGAAGAAATTCAAAGGCCGTAAAGTGCGGCTTGAAGAAGCAGAGCAACGCAGTTTTGGCGGTGGCGGTGGTGGTGATTTTCGCGCAAGGCCAAAGCCGCAGGGTCCAAGATTTTCAGGAGATGTCAGGTCTTACGGCAACAGTGCCGGCGGCGGATACAAAGGAAAAAGAAAGTAGGCCTCACCCCCAACCCTCTCCGAAGGAGAGGGAGGTGTTATTACTAAAGTAAAACGGCCTTCGATAAACGGAGGGCAGTTTTATTATTGATTTCTTTAGGTCAATTTGCACATTTGCATATTCTCACATTTCCACATTAATTAAGCCTGTCGTGCTGGTTATAAGTATCATAAGTATTATACCATTTTCTTTCATACCATCCGCCGGAGAAAGGCATGAAAACCAATGATATCATAAGATTACCGTTTGATGTTACTTTGAATGGCCCGTTTATCCTGTAATCAGTAGGCTTGTTTACATCTATTAGTGTTACATCGCCTAATGTGTACATGACCCTGATCTTCACAGCGATACCTAAGAATACACTGCCTTCAAGTTTTATGTAAGGATTAAAACCGAAAGCCCCGTGCGATTTTACGGAGTCGGCGCCGGGGCCGGTGAGTGTGGTGATATTGTAATTGGGCATAACGCCTGCGCCTAATGATGTTCCGAATGCCAAACGCTTGGTCTCAATAGCATCATTCCCTATTTTATAGTCAATGCCTATGGGTAAGGCTATCTGCATGGTTGTTGCCTCTAAGTCGGGCGTAACGGCAGTATATGATCCATCAGCGCCATAATGTTCATTAAGGTTTGTCCAGGTGTACATATTCGCTATTAAATGAAAATTCACTGCCCAGCAACTGATATGCCCTGTTGCTTTAAAAGGTATGGAAAGGCCTATTGAACCACCGACGCCCATTCCGGGAGTAGGCCTTTTGGCAGTGGTATCTCCAAAATAAGAGCCTGAATATCCGGGCACAACTCCTTCAAAATGAGCAAAAGGCATTACATAAGTAAAGCCCAGGTCATAGCGTTTCAGGTCTCTGAAATAACTAAAAAATGGATTTACCGTAAACATGTATTGCGTAAAACCTGCCTTAGGTAAGACCATTAATGCGAACGCAAGACAAATTACCGGCTTTTTAAACAAATTCATATCATGTACCTTTAAGTTGTAAAAATATAAAAAGACCGTTAAAAAACTACATTTTTATTATAAATCAATATTTTTCCCAGGAACTATGGCGCATACCCAACTGCAAATAGGCAAAACCAGGAACAAAGGAAGGGGTATTTTCACCAAAAAAGCCCTAAAAGCGGATACGGTCATTGAAACCGCCCCTGTTATAGTAATGACGGCTGATGAACGTAAGCTATTAGACCAGACCCTGCTGCACGATTATATATTTGAGTGGCAGCCGGGAGGCGTTAAAATGTGCTGCATGGCGCTGGGCTGGATACCGCTTTATAACCATTCTTACCGTTCCAACTGCGAATACTTTATGAACTATGACGACCAGACCATGTATATAAAAACCATGCGTGATATAAAAGCAGGGGAAGAACTCACCATCAATTACAACGGCCTCTGGAATGATAAAAAGAAAGTGTGGTTTGATGTGGCGGAGTAGAATACCCAATACTCTTTGTAATTCTGAGCCCCGCTGAAGAATTACTACCGTGTCCCCAACATTTCGTTGGTGGACCGTGTCCCCCCCAACGATAGTCGGGGGTGGATTTTACTTCAGTGGCTGCCTGTCCCGCACCTTTTGCGGGATTGGCACCGTTCAACTTTGGAATTCTATTTAGCATGTCTCATCAAAACCGTCTTCGTTTTGATTTGCTTTGGTACTTTGTAGCTTAGTGGTCATAAACAACAATACCATTTTGTTGACGTCAACAAAATGGTATTGATTTGCTTTCATTATTTCGTAGCTTAGAGGTCATAAACAACTACGCCAATCCATGCACCAAACCGGAACCAGTTGTGATTTGCTTTCATTAGTTCGTAGCTTAGAGGTCATAAACAACTGTGATCCGCTCGTAACTGTAAAACCTGCAGTTGTGATTTGCTTTCATTATTTCGTAGCTTAGAGGTCATAAACAACGGAACGCCCATAGAAACGCTAAAGGAAATAGTTGTGATTTGCTTTCATTATTTCGTAGCTTAGAGGTCATAAACAACTGTTTTTATTTAAAGTCTTTCGTTTGGTTGGTTGTGATTTGCTTTCATTATTTCGTAGCTTAGAGGTCATAAACAACTCTACGTTGCAAGCTCGTGG